>JACCSM010000019.1 GCA_013698525.1 Rubrobacteraceae bacterium | reverse complement strand
CGCCGACCTGGATGGTCTGGAAGCGCCGCTCCAGGGCCTTGTCCTTCTCCACGTACTTGCGGTACTCGTCTGTCGTCGTCGCACCGATGACCTGGATCTCACCCCGCGCCAGCGCAGGCTTGAGGATAGAGGCGGCGTCTATGGCACCCTCAGCGGCTCCTGCTCCGACCAGATTGTGGATCTCATCGATGAACAGGATGATGTCGCCGTGGTCTGTGATCTCCTTCATTATCTTCTTGAGACGCTCCTCGAACTCGCCCCTGTACTTGGACCCTGCAACGAGGGCGCCGAGGTCGAGCGTGTATACCTCTTTCTCCCCGAGGATCTCAGGGACCGTCCCCTCTGCGATCTCCTCGGCTAGCCCCTCGACGATGGCAGTCTTGCCGACGCCCGGCTCACCGATGATAACGGGGTTGTTCTTGGTGCGCCTGACGAGGATCTGCATGATCCTCGCTATCTCCTGGCTCCTGCCGATGACAGGGTCGAGCTTGTCTTCCTCGGCGTATGACGTGAGGTTCCTGCCGTACTGATCGAGCTGCCTGGTCTTGGGCCGCTTGGCCTCGACCCCGCGCCCGCCGCCGGCCTCGCCACCGCCCCGGCTGCGGCTGCGACCGCCGCCGAGCCTCCTGACGACCTCCCGCCTCACCTTGTCAGGGTCGACGTCGAGGTTGGAGAGAACCCTCGCGGCGACGCCCTCGCTCTCCCTCACCAGCCCGAGCAGGATGTGCTCGGTGCCGATGTAGTTGTGGCCGAGCTGCAGCGCCTCTCTTAGCGCGAGCTCCAGAACCTTCTTCGAGCGCGGGGTGAATGGCGCCTGCGCGCCAGTGCCTTCCTCGCCGTAGCCGACGATGCTCTCTACCTGTTCGCGCACCTCGTCGAGGACGACGTTCAGGGAGTAGAGCGCCTGGGCCGCGACGCCCTCGTCCTCGCGAAGGAGTCCGAGGAGCAGGTGCTCGGTGCCTATGTAGTTGTGGTTGAAATGACGGGCCTCATCCTGTGCGAGCACCACGACCTTGCGGGCCCGCTCCGTGAAACGTTCGAACATTAGCGGGAATCTCCTCTGCTTCGAGGGTCTTTCACGGCATCGGGGGTCATTACGGTCTTTACCTGTATACGACTATCGGGGGTCGACGGATTACACATCTCTAAAAATCTGCCTTTCGAAATAAAGTGCGCCTCTCTAATGCGTACCTCTCTAGCTCGTGCCGGCTGACTAGGAGTATACAACCGTTGGGCCTGTATAGCGGTACCCGCCAGGAGCTTTACGCTCTAAGCGCCATACCTCGTGTTGCGGTAGGCTGTCTCGTCCTCCTGTAGCGCTTTGTAGAAGAGTATCGTCGCCGCCCCGTCGCTGTGGTGTCTAGTCTCACACGGAGAGCCTCTCGCGGGCCTGATCCAGGGTCAATCCGGCGATGAAAGGGCCTGCCTTGGGCCCGCTACTCTTGCCGAGCAAGACTCTGTAGACGGCGGCGAACGCCCTCTTGGGCTTGAGCCCACGCTCGATGGCGGTCGAGTACAGCACGTCCTGGACGGCCTCTCCATCCATCTCAGCCTGGAGCTTGCCGGAGACCTCGCGCAGGTACGCACGCTGCTCGTCGTCGAGTCCTGCGGCCGCCTCTTCCGACTCGGCCTGGTCGAGCAGCCCCAGCCGCATCGACTCGGGAGCCCACTCCGCGGCCCAGTTGCGGGCGTAGTAGAGGTCCTGCGCCAGCTTGTCCGTGTCTCTGGCTGCCTCCCCGTACCCACCGCGACGCAGCATCTCTGCGGCAGCGTCCGGATCTTCGCCGACGGTCTGGGCTACGGTGACCAGGTGGGTGAAGGGAACGTAGGGCTCGCCGGCCTCTGCACGGTACTCGTCCATAAAGCGCGGGAAGCCGCCTTCGAGGTCGATGTCGAAGCGACGGGCGGGGTCGCGGCCGAGGATGATGCGCCGCACGGCATCGGGGGGCATTATCTCGAGGAGATCCTTCGGCAGTAGCACGATACCCCGAGAGCTGCTCATGTCCCCGCGGCCTTTGAGCCCTATCCACTCGTACTCGTAGCGGCCAGGCACAGGGTAGTGGAACACCTCGCTGGACATCCGATCAGCGGTGTCGGTCGAGCCGCCGCGACTGGTGTGGTCCTTGCCAAAAGGCTCGAAGGTTATCCCGAGCGCTTTCCACCGGGCCGCGAGCTCGACCCGCCAACCCAGCTTGCCCTCGCCCTTCGAGTAGTTCGCCGCCTCCTCGAAACCGTCCTCATCCGCGAAGACGACGCTGGTCTGCTCTGGCAAGTGCTCCAGGACGCGCCTCCCGATCAACTTCCCAGACGAGGCGCGCGGCAGGTAAGGCGACCAGTGCTCGGGCATCTTTCGATTCGTGACCTCTTGAAGGATCTCGCGCAACCCGTCCGTGTGCTCGATGGCCTCGCGGGTTACGTCGGTGTAGACGCCCCGCTCGTACAGATCGTGTGAGCGGAGCACCTCTATGTCCATCCCCATCTCGAGGAGCGCCTCCTCGAACGGCACGAGAAAGTGCTCGGCGTAGGAGACGTGGCAGCCCTCGGGGTCTGGTATGTGCGAGAGGCTGTGGCCGATAAACTCCTCGTAGCTCTGGGGGATACCGGGGGCTATCTTGCGCAGGGGATCGATCGTGTCTGCGTGGAAGATAAAGCGAACCTCCTCGCCACGTTGCCGCAGAGCGTTCGCCACCGCCTCGGCGACGAGGACCTCGCGCAGGTTGCCAGCGTGGATGTTACCGGAGACGCTGATGCCGCTCACGACCACGTGCGGCCCCGCGCCCAGAGAATCGGCTACCCTCTCAGCCCAGCCGGGTATGTGAATGCCGGTCGACCTACCGGTCTCGCTCATGCGATGCTCCAGTTGGGGTTCAGTCGTTGAAACCAGAGAGAAGCGGCTCGCGCTCCCGATGCCCTAGCTGGCCGCCTCGACGTTGACGATCTCGTACTCAGTCGCGCCGCGGGGGGTGGAGACCATGACCTTCTCCCCCACCTTTCGTTTGAGTACCGCCCGGCCTACCGGGGAGGCGTGGCTGAGCTTCCCGCTCGTCGGGTCCGACTCGTTGGCGCCGACGATCTGGAACGTTCGCTCCTGCCCCTTCCCGCCGACGACCCTGAGGGTCACCGTGGTCCCAAGGTCGACCGCGTCCTCTTCGGCCTCAGAAGGGTCGACCACCCTCACGTTGCGCACCCTACGCTGGAGCTCGCCGATACGTCGCTCCAGCAAGCCCTGCTCGTTCTTCGCGTCGTCGTACTC
>JACCSM010000257.1 GCA_013698525.1 Rubrobacteraceae bacterium | reverse complement strand
GCTCGTGCTCGTGCAGGTTGCACGGCTGCCCCACGGCGAGAGGAGGCGCGAGCCCCGGGCGTTGTGGCTGTGGTGGGTAGGACCCGAAGGGATCGCGCCGGAGTTGGAATTGCTATGGCGCCTGAATGTAAGACGCTTCGACCTGGAGCACACGTTCCGCTTTCTCAAGCAGGCGTTCGGGTGGACGAGCCCACGGGTGCGCCACCCCGAGCAAGCCGACCGGTGGACGTGGCTGGTTGTGGCCGCTTTCACCCAACTTAGGCTGGCACGAGCGCACGTGGCGGACCTAAGGCTGCCCTGGGAGCGCCGCTACAATCCGGGACGGCTGACACCGATCCGGGTCCACCGCGTCGTTTCGGCGCTTTTGGCGCACCTGGGCACGCCCGCGAAACCGCCGAAACCCTGCGGGCGCTCTCCGGGGCGGCCCAAAGGCCGCCGTTCTGGCCGAGCCAAGCGCTACCCGGCCCTCAAAAAGGCTGCCTGAGTCCGCGAAGACAGCAAACGAGGAGTTTTGCGATGAGCTTTATGTCCATCGCAAAACTCCTCGTGGTTAAAACGCAAGCTTAGGCTTGATAGTTACGAAAGGGGATGAGCCTAATGCCTATCGATGGCGCGCTGGTGGGTGCGTTGCACGTCGAGTACCTTAGAGAGCAGGATCTGGGAGAGAACCATCGTCTCCATCACACGCTGTTCCAGACTTCGACCGTCGACGCCTTGCTGGAGGGAAAATACGAGGGCGACGTCAGCTTCGCCGAACTCGGGGCTCGCGGAGATTTCGGTCTGGGCACGCTCGACGCCCTCGACGGAGAGATGATCTGCCTGGACGGCAGCTTCTACCAGGTAAAGGCGGACGGGAAGGCTCATCCTGTCGACAGAAAGACGAGGACCCCTTTCGCCGTAGTAACCGTCTTCGAGCCTGACGTGGCCCAAACGCTTTCCACACCGGTGGACTTCGAGGTTCTCTGCGACTACCTGGACGGGGTCATCGGTGGTAGTGCCGTGTGCTGCGCTATCAGGGTGGACGGACGCTTCGAATACGTCAAGACACGCAGTGTGCCCCGCCAACACAAGCCCTACCCACCCCTCGTAGAGGTCGTCGCGAACCAACCCACCTTCGAGCTTCGCGGCGTCTCGGGTAGTCTCGTCGGCTTCCGGTTTCCCGATTACGCGCAGGGTCTGAACGTCTCCGGCTACCACTTCCACTTCATCACCGCAGACAGGAGCGCCGGTGGTCACGTGCTCGGATGCACGCTGGCTCGCGGCGAGCTCTATATCGACCGCGAAGGCGACCTCCGGCTCGAGCTTCCACCAGATGTTGGCCTGCCTACACTAGACCAATCGGCTGCAAAAGGGGAGACGTTGGACCGCATCGAAAGAGAGTAGCGCACAGCCCACTCCTACCACTCGAGGCTAGAGAATGACGTATGGGAAGGCGTCGGTGTGCCCGCAGCACGGGCACGCTCCCGTTCGAACGGACTCGGTATCAGCCGTCGGCAAGAAAAAGCTGAAATGCTGAAATGCTTGGTGTTACGCTGTTCCCATGCGACCGACGAGTGCCCATGGTATTTTGCAGACCCTCGAGGATTGGGAAGCCGTACCCATCGCAGCTCCGCTCGAAGGCGCCAACGAAGCAGCAAGAATGAGACGCGCCTGGTCACCGATTCGCGTCCCCTGGCATTGGCAGCTCGAAGATGCCTTCGCGACTTATGAGGGATTCGTACTGTACCGGTGCCGGTTTGCGCACCGGAGACCTCCTGTGGGAGCGATGGTGTCGCTCCGATTCGAGGGCGTTTACTATGCGGCGCGGGTCTGGCTCAACGGCGTCTTCCTGGGCGACCACGAGGGATACTTCTCCGCGTTCGAGTACGACATCACCGACATAGTCGTCACCGAAGGCGAGAACGACCTGCTCGTAGAGGTTTTCAGTCCCGAAGAGTCGGAGGAGAACGATCGTAAGACCATCGGGGGCGTATGGGCCATGTGGGACGGTATGGCCCCCCACATAAATCCCGGTGGCATCTTCAAAGAGGTCAGACTCGAGCTCGATGGGGGGGTGCGCATCCGGTCCCTCGCGGCCGCGGCTGACCACACCGGGTGTGGCGCGGCGCATGTAGACCTCTACTCCAGGTGCAGCACGCGCGCCAGGCTGGTCGGTCGGGTGCGGCCGCTCGGTTTCGAGGCCCTGGGCGTCGAGTTCGAGAGGGAGGTCCAGGTCGAGGAGGGGGAGAACCGCGTCGACATCGGCTTCCACGTTCCTGACGTACGAGTCTGGTCGACGTGGGACAGGGGCGAGCAGGCGCTGTACGAGATGGTACTGTCGTGTGCCGGGGCAGAAGAGCGGGCGCGTTTCGGCGCAAGTACCGTAGAGTTGCGGGACTGGACAGTCTACCTCAACGGCGAGCGTATCTTCCTGCGTGGGATCAACTACCTGCCCTCCGACGCCTACCCTGCCAGGGCGACGAAGGAGCTACGTCGCGCGGACGCCTCCATGGTGCGTGAGGCCGGCATGAACGCCGTCAGGGTCCACGCCCACGTGGCGGACGAAGGGTTCTATGAGGCCTGTGACGAGCTCGGGCTTCTCGTGCTTCAGGATTTCCCTCTGCAGTGGACGCACAGGCGGAGCATCCTCGGGCCAGCCGTCACCCAGGCCGGGGAGATGGCGCGAATCCTGCGCGGCAATCCCTGCGTGGGAGTCTATCTGGCGCACGATGAACCTTTCTTTGTGGCGCCCCCCGAGAAGTGGAGCCCACTCGGACTTATGCGCACTGTAGCTGAGGTGGCCTCCCCGCGATGGATGCTCTGGCAGCGGCGGGTCCTCGACCCTGCGGTGGTGCGTGCGATTTCGGAGGAGGACGACACAAGGCCCGTAATAGATGCGGCGGGCCACCCCTTGACTACAAACCATCTCTACTTCGGCTGGTACTACGGGAGATTCAGGGACCTGGAGTGGGTCGTGAAGGTCTTTCCAGGACTCTCGCGGCTGCCTACAGAGTACGGGGCACAGGCGCTGCCAGATCCCGAATCGCTCCAGGAGATCTGGCCCACAGGGACACCGCCCGATTGGAGCGATCTCACGCTGAACTATCGCCTCCAAGTCCAGCGCATGGCCCGCTACGTCCTGTGGAGGGGAGACCGCACGGCTTTCGTAAGCGAGAGCCAGCGTTACCAGGCCGAGGTACTGAAACACGCTACGGAGCTGTTCCGGCGGCGCAAGTACAGGCCGACGGGGGGGACCTTCGCCTTTATGCTAAACGATCCAGCACCAGCGGTGTCCTGGTCCGTCGTCGACTGGCGACGCAGGCCCAAGATGGCCTACGAAACGCTCCTCGTGGCGATGAGGCCGGTTTTGATCTGTGCCGAGTACCCGAAGGAACGCTACGGGGTCGGCGAAAGGATCTCGCTGCCTATTTTCATTGTCAACGACCTCTTACTGAAGCTGGATCGGGTAAGTTGGGACTGGGAACTGCTCGTTGGGGATTCCACAGCGGTCCGTGGCGGAGGAGAGACGAGCGTACCGAAGGACTGCGTGGTGAGAGTCGGGGAAGCCGTGGCCACACTCCCTGCTCCGGGTCCCGCCGTACTCAGGCTAAGACTCTTCGGGGAAGAGAGACCACACTCCAACGAGTACGAGTTCCTAGTCAGTTAGGCTCGCGTTCACGCGCGCCGAGTTCCATCAGCTCAGGAAGGGTGAGAAAGCCGTACCCGCTCGCCTTGAGGCTGCTGATGATGTCGGAGACGGCCGCTATGGTGTGGGAACGGTCGGCCTTCGGGAAAGCGTCCGTGTCCTGACCGTCGTGTAGCAAAGTAACACCGCCTGGGCTGACGCCGTGCAATATCCGGCGTTGGATGACATCCGAGGGAGGACGGTCCCAATCCCAGGCCATTACCGACCAGCCCACGCACCTCATCCCGAGATCTCCGGCCACCGAGATCACCTGCGGACCATACCATCCGTGGGGCACGCGGAAGAGCCGCGGTAGGGTGCCCGTGGCTTCGTGGATGGCCTCCTGGCCTCTGAGCAACTCTTCCCTTACCGTGCCAGGCCGGCTCCACACGAGGTGCGGGTGGGTGAACGTATGGTTGCCGAGCTCGTGCTGAGAAGCGACCTCGGCGGCGAGGTTCGGCTCGCGCACGACGTTGTTGCCTACCTGGAAGAAGGTGGCCCTAATGCCCTCGCGGTCCAGGACTTCGAGCAGTTGCCCCGTGTAGGGATGGCAAGGGCCGTCGTCGAAGGTCAGGGCGACCACCCGCTCGCTGGTTTGAGCGTGCCAGAACACAGGGCCGTAGAGCCAGGAGCGGGGCGTGAGCCATTCGTAGGCCATAAGCCCACCGGCCGCCATCGCGGCTCCGGCTGCGGCCAGGGTCGGTGCCGAGCGTACCGGGCGGCCCGTGGCGGTTCGAAGACCCGCCACGGCCACGCCGCCGACGGCGGTGGCGGCTGCGGCTTTCCAGACGTGGGCGCGGGGGTGTTTCACGGCAGGCCAGCCAGTATGAGGGAGGCTGCCGAACGCGCTGAGTGGGGCCTGTGAGCGGCGTTCGCCGCCTCGACCATCGTGCGCCTGTGATCCGCGCTGGTCAGGATCTTGAGCGTCTGGCCCAGGATCTGTGGTGTCTCACGGACCATGACCCCGGCGCCGTAGCGGACGATCGCCGCCGCGTTGTCCTCTTCCTGACCAGGTATGGGATGATAGAGAACCTGGGGCAGCCTCGAAGCAAGGGCCTCCGTACAGCTCATACCGCCCGGTTTGGTGACGAGCACAGACCCTGCTGCCATGAGTTCCCTGACCCGGTTCGTGAACGCGAGGAAGGTAGCCTCGTGCCCTCCCCGCTCCGCGAGGCTCTCCAGCCGTGTGCGGGAGCGTTCGTTCGAGCCGCAGAGTACGGCGAGGTGCATGGCCTCGCTGGCCCCCAGCAGCAACGATACGACCTCTTCCAACTCCCCTCCGCCAAGTCCCCCGCCCATCACAAGCACTACGGGTAGGTCATCATCGTCCAGATTCAGTATCTCTTTGCGAGCCGGACCAGGGTCAACCGGCTCCTCGAAGATAGGATCTATGGGGATGCCAGTCGGATGGATCCGCTCCTCGGGAACGCCAAGCTTCGCCACGACTTCGGCCGCCGCATCGTCGGCGACGATGTAGAGATCCAGATTCAAAGGTACCCCGATAGGATGCGGCACGTAGTCTGTCAACACCACGGCGCTGAACTTCTCTGGATTCTGCTCCTTGTAGGCCCCGAGAACCCCCGCGCCGTAGAAGTGTGGCGCAACAAGAGCCTGTGCACCGGTGCTCGAAACCAGGCGTTCCAGGGTCCTGAGGCCGGCCGTCCGAATGTAGTTCACGTAAGAGCCTGGCTGGGCTGTGCCAGAAGACTGATAGAGCCTCCCGTACGCCGTCGGCCACAGCTTGAGAGACTCCAGATACGCGTCGCGCAACAGGCGCTCGATGCCGGGCGAGACTTCATGAGGGAAGTCCACGATCGAGCAGGTCCTCTCGGGGTCGAGGAGCGTCACGCCACGAACCACGGCCGCGCTAGCCCGCATGTGGCCGCTTCCTATTGCGCTCGAAAGAATCAGGACATCCGCATGATTCTCTTGTGCAGTCATGGTGGCATTATACTGCTAGTCGACCGCCAACCGCTCGAGGACGGCAAACACCAGATCAAGGGAGGACAAGAGCATGGCCCAACGGATGAAAGAAGACATGCTCGTTCGTCAGGCCAAGGCGGTGCTTGACTTCAACTGGACCGGTGAGTACACGATGCCGGGTCCAAGACTCTATCCGCACCAGTGGTCGTGGGACTCGGCGTTCACCGCCATCGGCTACTGCCGCTACGATCAGGACCGCGCAACGAGGGAGCTCAGGCATCTCTTCGAAGCACAATGGAAGAACGGTCTCTTGCCCCAACTCGTTTTCAACCCCCAGTACACGAGCTATTTTCCGGGACCGAACTTCTGGCATGCCAAAGAAAGCCCCGACGCTCCCGAACACCACGAGACTTCAGGCGTGGTCCAGCCGCCCATTCACGCCACGGCCGCCCTCTACGTCTACAGGCACGCCGAAGATGAAGCAAAGGCGAAGGACTTCCTCGAGTACGCCTACTCCAAATTGGGTGCCTGGCACGATTATCTCTACCGGGAGAGGGACCCTGAGGGTGAGGGACTCGTATACGTTCGTCACCCCTGGGAGTGAAGGTCGTCTGGCACAACAGAGTTCTTCTCTAGTGCATCCTCAGAGATGGTTGTGTGTAATGAGTTATAGTGGTTCGCATGAAACCTCCAATATTTGTACGTTCGCTTTCGGAAAACGAGCGCGAGAGCCTCCAAGCGGGGCTGCGCTCCAAAGAC
>JACCSM010000249.1 GCA_013698525.1 Rubrobacteraceae bacterium | reverse complement strand
GCGGGCAGCTTACCATCCAGGAGTCTTGCTGGCGTAAGTAACCTGCTGGTATAGTTGCGCTCGTTACATACAGCGGATCGGTTAGAGACTATGATCCCTACCCGCGAGATAGAGCGGGCACCTGGGGGGCGGAGGAGAGCGTGGAAGCTGGCGAGATCCTCACCGAGACGGTAAGAGGAAATTCGCCGCGTTTGTCTCCGTGGTGTAAGAGCAAGTGCCGGAGGACTCGGAAGTCGATCTATGTCTACGCCAATTTTAGCCACTAAACTCTATCTCCCCCAACCTCAGCCTAGAGTTGTCCCCCGCCCCCGCCTGATCGAGCGTCTGAACGAGACTCTCGACCGCGGACTTACCCTGATCTCCGCCCCCGCCGGCTTTGGCAAGAGCACGCTGGTCAGCGAATGGGTCGCCGGTTGCGAGCGACCGGCCGCCTGGCTGTCGCTGGACGGAGGGGACAACGACCCCACCCGCTTTCTGTCCTACATCGTCGCCGCTTTGCAGACGGTCGCGGCGAATATCGGAGAAGGGGTGTTGGGTGTGCTCCAATCCCCCCAGCCGCCGCCGACCGAATCCATCCTGACGGCCCTGCTCAATGAAATCAGCGACATCGAGGAAGATTTCACCCTCGTCCTCGACGACTACCACGTCGTTGATGCCAGACCGGTTGACGACGCCCTCGCCTTTCTGGTGGAACACTTGCCACCACGGATGCACCTGGTCGTCGCCACCCGCGAGGATCCAAATCTACCGCTGGCCCGGCTGCGAGTCCGGGGCCAACTGACCGAACTGCGCGCAGCCGACTTGCGTTTCACCCCCTCCGAAGCCGCCGAATTTCTCGAAGGGGTGATGGGTCTCGATCTCTCGGCGGAAGACATAGCCGCGCTGGAGGCCCGCACCGAAGGCTGGATCGCAGGCTTGCAGTTGGCGGCGCTCTCGATGCGGGGGCGGGAGGACGTCTCCGGATTCATAAGGGCTTTCGCTGGAGACAACCGGTACATCGTGGACTATCTGGTCGAGGAGGTCTTGCAGCGCCAGCCCGAACGTGTCCGGAGCTTCCTGCTTGAGACCTCCATCCTCGACCGGCTGAGTGGCCCGCTGTGTGATTTCCTCACCGAGGGGGAGGAAGGCGGCGGGATGTTGGAGGCTCTGGAGCGAGGCAACCTGTTTGTCGTCGGGCTGGACGACAGACGCCGCTGGTTTCGCTACCATCAGCTCTTCGCGGACGTCCTCCGCGCGCGCTTGATGGAGGAGAGGCCGGATCTCGTCCCCGAACTCCATCGGCGGGCGAGCGAATGGCACGAGCGCAACGGCTCGCCGGACGACGCCATCCGCCACGCGCTGGCCGCCGGGGATTTCGAGCGGGCGGCGGATCTTGCCGAGCTGGCCGGGCGGGCCATGCTCACGAACAGGCGGGGTGATACGTTCCTCGGCTGGCTGAGGGCGCTGCCGGACGAACCGGTCCGCGCGAGGCCCGTACTCAGCGCGTACTATGCTTTGGCTTTACTCTCTCACGACCTGGAGGCCGCCGAGGCCCGTCTGCGAGACGCCGAGCGGTTACTGGACAGCGCGGCGCGCGGCGGGCCGGGATCCCCGCCGGGCGGGATGCTCGTCGTGGACGAGGAGGGGTTCCGGTCTCTGCCTGGGGTGATCTCCATCGTCCGCGCCTATCTTGCCGGGGCGTTGGGCGATGTTCCCGGCGTCGTGAGGCACGCCCGCCGGTCGCTGAAGCTCTTGCCCGAGGACGCCCATTTGTGGCGCGGAGGCGCGGCCGCGCTCCTCGGACTCGCGTACTGGAACAGCGGGAACCTCGAGGCCGCTTACCGCTCCTTCACCGAGGGGATCGCCACGCTGCGGATGACCGGCGACGTCACCCACTCGATCAGCGGAGCGTTTATCCTGGCCGACATAAGGACGGCGCAAGGCCGTCTGCGCGAGGCGGCGAGAATCTACGAGGAGTCGTTGAAACTCGCGGAAGATCACGGCGAACCAATGCCCCCGCTGATGGGGGACCTGTGTGTGGGAATGAGTGAGCTGAACCGCGAGCGCGGCGATCTGGAGGCCGCCTCACGATACTTGCAAAGAAGCAAGGAGCTGGGCGAGCGCGGCGGGATGTCTGAAAACCGGCATCGCTGGTACGTCGCCATGGCCCGGATAAAGGAGGCGCGGGGAGACCCGGACCGCGCTCTCGACCTTCTCGACGAAGCGGAGCGCCTGTATATCAGGAGCCCCGACCCCGAAGTGCGTCCCATAACGGCGTTGAAGGCGCGGGTGTGGATCCGGCAGGGCCGGTTGGACGAAGCCCTGGGTTGGGCGCGCGAGCGAGGCCTCTCCGCCCACGACGGCCTCGGCTACCTGCGCGAGTTCGAATACATCACCCTCGCGAGAATGCTCATCGCACGGTATGAGGACGACCGGGCAGAACGCTCCATCCACGAAGCGACGGGGCTGCTCGAGCGTCTTCTGAAGGCGGCGGAAGAGGGCGGGAGGGCGGGAAGCGTGATCGAGATCCTGGCGCTGCAGGCGCTCGCTCACGAGGCGCAGGGCGACGTCCCCCGCGCCCTCGCGTCTCTGGAACGCGCCCTTTCGCTCGCCGAGCCGGAGGGCTACGTCCGGATCTTCGTCGACGAAGGTGTTCCGATGGCGCGTCTGCTCTACGATGCCCTCGCTCTCGAAGTTGAACCAGAGTATGTTCGTCGGTTGCTGGCAGCATACCCTGTTGCCGAACCTGAGCAAGTCACATCATCTCGATTGAGGGGTCCCGAATCTGAGATGGTCGAGCCGCTCAGCGGGCGCGAACTCGAAGTACTCCAACTCATCGCCGAAGGGCTGACCAATCAGGAAGTCGCTACCAGACTTTATCTCTCGCTGCATACGGTCAAGGTCCACACCCGCAATATATTCACCAAACTCGCGGTCAAGAATCGCACACAAGCGGTCGCCAGGGGCAGAGCCTTGGGGATCTTATCTCAATCGTAATCGAATCGTCGACATATCAACCAAGAGAGACGGGCCGCTATCGGCTAGCCCGTTTACTTATTCCCGTCCAAACGAATGCGAATAATCCTCCGGATACCTCTTAAGGGGTATGACACTACTACTGCTTGGCGGTTATGTTGTAAAAGCGTTGGCTTGCACCGAACTCGAAATAGTCAAGAAGGAGGAAAGAGGAACCAATGGTCTACCAGATCAGGATCAAGGGCCATCTGGGTCCTCGATGGACAGACTGGTTCGGGGGCCTGGCCATCACTCTGGAAGACAACGGCGAGACGCTTTTGACCGGCCCGGTGGTGGATCAGGCCGCGTTGCACGGATTGCTTAAACAAGTGCGCGATTTAGGAGTGCCACTAATCTCGGTTACGCGCGTTAAATCCGGTGAGGCAGGCGGGTCAGATGTCAAACCGCAAATAGAGCCAAGCTACTGGGAAAGGGACAAACAAGATGAATTCAATTAAAAACATCGGAAGAGTTGCAGGTAGTACCCCAGGGAACCGTGGTTGAGCTATGGAGTTGAAGAACAAGCGGGTCCTGCGTCATCCTTGTTGGTGTCTAACGTCAACAGGAGGATGTGCATCCTATGGACCCGCAGAGAAGATTCTGC
>JACCSM010000212.1 GCA_013698525.1 Rubrobacteraceae bacterium | reverse complement strand
TCAGGGCCTCGCCGAAGAACGCGTCGCCTGCGAGTATGGCCATCGCCTCGCCGAATTCCTTGTGGGCCGTCGGCCTTCCCCTCCTGTAGTCGTCATCGTCCATGGCGGGGAGGTCGTCGTGGATGAGCGAGTAGGTGTGGATGAGCTCGATGGCCGCCGCGGAAGGGAGCACCAGGGAGGGTTCAGCCCCGAAGATCCAAGCCACCTCCATGCACAGCGCTGGCCGCACGCGCTTGCCGCCGGCAAGCATAGAGTACCTCATGGCCTCTTCGAGCCCTCTGAGCCGGGCCTCCTCTGTGAACCTGAGGCCTTGCAGGTACTCCTCGAAGGCGCGCCTGTGCGCCTCCCACCTGACCTGGCTGTGCGTGCTGCTAGCCCCGCCCGCCATGGCCCACCTTGCCCTGCGCCCTCAGTTCTGCGCCCCGCAAAACTCCCCCAACGAAAGCCGGCGCTTCGTCGCCGGAGAACCCTGTGGCGAGCTCGACTGCCTCGTTTACCGCGACTTCGGGGGGGACGTCGTCGACGTAGAGCATCTCGTAAAGCGCGAGGCGCAGGATCGAACGGTCCACCGCGCTCATGCGGTGCACGGGCCACCCTACCGAGACTTCGGAGAGGACCGCGTCGAGCTGTTCCTGCTCCCCCTCGACACCACGAGCGAGCCTGACCGCATACTCCTGGAGATCCCCCCTGTATTCCCGCCAGCGCTCCATGGTCGGCCCGAGGGGACTATCGTTTACGTCGCTCTGGTAGAGGTTCAGGAACGCCTGCTTTCGGGCCGTCCGGCGGCTCAAAGACCCTCCCTCAAACCCTCGTCAGGTACTCGTTGGAGCGCGTGTCCACCCTTACCCGGTCGCCGCCGTTGATAAAGAGCGGCACCTGTACTACGACCCCCGTCTCGAGGGTGGCCGGCTTGGCCCCCCCCGTCGCGGTATCGCCCTTGAGGCCAGGGTCCGTCTGCGAGACCGCGAGGTCGACGTGCGCCGGCGCTTCTACGCTGACGACTTCACCGTCGGCCGAAAGCACGGTGACGGTCCCACCCTCGACTATGTACCCTGCCGCCTCGCCGACGACTTCGGCTGGCACGGGCACCTGATCGTAGGTATCCGAGTCCATAAGGTAGAGCAGGTCTCCATCCCTGTAGAGGTACGTCATCGGCTGCGACTCGGTCCTCACGTTCTCGAGCTTCTCCCCCGCCCGGAAAGTCTTCTCGACCACGGCCCCGCTGTCTATGTTCCTGAGTCGCGTCCTGACGAAAGCTCCGCCCTTGCCAGGCTTGACGTGCTGGAAAAACAGGATCGTGAACCGCTTGCCATCGACCCTGATGGCCGTGCCGTTCCTGAACTGGTTGGTGGATATCATGCTCGAAAGCTCCCCTTCACGGCGCCCGATCTGCGCGGCGTAGACCCGGCGCAGACACCGCGCTATTATCGCACAGTTTCTCTGCGTTTCAGCCTGGCACCACACCAGGTTAGTAGCGCCGTAAGTGAGCCTCTAGTGGCGATGGACGGCCTGTGATCAGGGACCCCGGTCGGGGGCTATGTCGAGGACGTAGCGGACGGCCGCGATGTACCCGTGGGCTCCCATGCCAGCGATCACCGCGTGTACAGCAGGAGAGATCACCGACACCCGACGCCACTCTTCCCTCGTGTGTACGTTAGATAGATGGACCTCCACCTTCGGTACATCCAGGGATTCCAGAGCGTCGTGCAAAGCGTAAGAGTAGTGGGTCCACGCACCGGCGTTTATGACGAGCCCATCAGAGCCCGCCGCTGCCCTTATGAGGCCGATCATCTCGCCTTCGAAGTCGGTCTGCCTGAACTGCAGGTCCACTCCTGGAAACTCGTCCTTGACGAGCCTCTCTATGTCGTCGAGGGTCATAGTCCCGTAGACGTCGGGGCGGCGGGTGCCAAGGGTGCCCAGGTTCACGCCGTTGAGGACGAAGACCTTACTCAACGATCGCTCCGATCGCCTCGCGGGCTTCTTCCTCGCTCACAGGCACGTTCCTTACAGGTTTGCCTACGTCTTCGAGGAGTACGAATCTGTGCCCGGCGGCTCCGTCTGTGGCGGAGCGTTTCTTGTCGCGGCCCATCGCAAGGAGCGCCAGCTCAGCGCCGACGGCGGGGACGCGGCGAGGCAAGCCGGCAGCATGGAGCAGGTCTTCGTGCACATCGATCAGATCCCGACCGAAGCGCTTGCGGGAGAGGCTTGCGGCGGCGAGCATTCCGACCGCGACGGCCTGGCCGTGCTGCAAATTGTAGTCGGCAGCGGCTTCTAAGGCGTGGCCTACGGTATGGCCGTAGTTCAGGATGGCGCGCAGCCCGCCTTCCAGCTCGTCTTCGGCGACCACCCTGGCCTTGAAGCGTACGGAATCGAGGACGAGAGACTGCAGCGCGTCGAGGTCACCCGTTCGGGCCGCCCCGACCAGGCCGAGATCGTCGAAGAAGTCTGAACCTGAGAGGAGACCCATCTTGATGGTCTCGGCGAGGCCGTTGGAGATCTCACGGCCCGGCAGCGTGGCGAGCCAGTCAAGGTCTGCCGCGACCAGGCGGGGCCTGACGAAAGCGCCGACCAGGTTCTTGCCTTCGGGGAGGTCCACCCCGACCTTGCCACCGACTGCGCTGTCCACCATCGCGAGAAGGGATGTTGGCAGCATGACGAGGCCCACACCCCGCATATAGGTCCCCGCGACGAAGCCGCCAAGGTCCCCGACCACCCCGCCACCGAGGGCGAAGATGATTGCGTCGCGGGTCAGCCCCATGCGGGCCAGGCGCCCGAGGGTACCAGCGTATGCCTCTATGCTCTTTGAGGATTCGCCGGATGGGACCTCGATCGTCCCTGCGACGGTCCAGCCGGCTCCTTCTAAGGCGCCCTGCACCCGCGCCGCATGCAGCGGTCCCACCGTCGAGTCGGTGAAGATCGCACAAAGGCCAGGCGTTAGGGTATTCGAAACGATCCTACCGAGGTCGAGGCCAGACCCGACGATGACTGGGTAAGGACTGGTGACGGGGACGTCTACGGTCTCGACAGGCACCCCAGCACCTCCTGCGCAACCTCCGCCGGCGGGCGTCCATCGACCCCGACCTCGATGTCGGCGACCTCCCTGTAGAAGGGGAGGCGTTCTACGTATCGCCGGCCGAACTCCTCGAGGCTCGCCGCTCGCAGGGGTCGGCCCGGACCGCGGGTCCTGCGATAGAGAACATCCGTATCTTCCCTCAAGAAAACCGTCTTCACGTCCCGCAGCAAAGCCCTGTTATCAGGGCGGACCACGATACCACCCCCGCAAGCGACGACACTCGGCGTCCCGCCGCCGAGGGCTTCGAGCAACGCCTTGTGTTCCAGGTCCCTGAAGTGCTTCTCGCCACGCCCGGCGAAGATCTCCGGTATGCCCTCTCCTGCCCTCTTTACGATGGCACGGTCGAGGTCCACGAATTCGACGGTCAGGGCGCTGGCGAGCAGGCGGCCCAGGGTGGTCTTACCGCTGCCCATGTATCCGACGATCGCCACGGACCTTTCCAAGCTTCAGTGACTCTTCCCTGTGCTTGCGACACGATCGGTGTAAGTGTTGTAGGCGGCGCGAATGTCGGTCATGTTGTCCATGCCGAATTTTTCGAGGAACGCTTCTGCGAGCACGATCGCTGCCATGGACTCCCCTATCACCGCCGCCGCCGGCACCGCGCAGGAGTCGGCCCGCTCTTTGAAGGCCCGTGTGGGTTCTCCCGTGGCGAGGTCGACCGTGCGGAGGGCTTTGGCTATCGTCGAGATCGGCTTCATGGCCGCTGAGACGACGACAGGCTCCCCGTTGGTCATCCCGCCTTCGAGTCCCCCGAGGCGATTGCTGGCGCGGGCGAGATATCCATCTTGTGAGAGTATCTCGTCCTGCACCTCGCTGGATCTGCGGGCCGCGAGCTCGAAGCCCATCCCGAACTCGACGCCTTTGATGGCGTTGATCGACATCATGGCTGCGGCGAGCCTCGCGTCGAGTTTGTCGCGCCAGTCGACGTAGGAGCCGAGGCCTGGCGGGCACCCCCTGGCGACGACGACGAACTCACCACCGAGGGCGTCGCGGGCGTAGCGGGCGGCGTCGATCTCGGCCTTCATCCTCTCCGAGACGTCGGGGTCGGGGCAGCGTACCTCTGACTCGTCTGAGATGGCGG
>JACCSM010000187.1 GCA_013698525.1 Rubrobacteraceae bacterium | reverse complement strand
GCTAACGTGTTCAACTACTCTAAGCCAGTTTCACTGCTCTCGTCGGTAGTCAGCTACTGTACAGAGGACAACGATATAGTTCTCGACTTCTTCGCAGGTTCCGCCACTACCGCACACGCCGTACTAGACCTAAACAAAGAAGACGGCGGCAACCGCAAGTTCATCATGGTGCAGATTCCGGAGAAGACGGACAATCCCGACTATCCGACCATTGCGGATATCGGCAAGGAGCGCATCCGGCGGGTCATAGAGAAGCTAAACGACGAGGAGAACGGCAAACTCAGAGCGGGAGATGAGTCGCATCAGGACCGGGACTTCAAGGTGTTCAAGCTGACTTCGAGCAACTTCAAGATCTGGGAGGGCGCGGACGCATCAGACGAGCCGGAGCAACTGGCCGAGCAACTCCGGGCGTTCGCGGAGAACGTGCTGCCGGACCGCTCGCGGGAGGACATCCTTTACGAGATCCTGCTCAAGTCCGGCCTCCCCCTCACCGCCGAGGTGGAGCGGCTTACGGTGGCGGGCCAGGAGGTCTACGCGGTGTCGGGCGGGCTGTTGATGGTCTGCCTGGAGGACCACGTGGACGGGGAGCTGGTGCGGGGCGTTGCCGGGCTTGAGCCGCAGCGGTTCGTCTGCCTGGACGCGGCCTTCGACGGGAACGACAAGCTGAAGACGAACGCGGTGTTGCAGATGAAGGACGGCGGCATCGAGTTCCGCACGGTTTGACATAGCCGTCCACCGAGGCTTTCCGAAGGACCGGATGGCGCGCGGCGGGTAGAATGGACCGGCGCATCTGCTTTTGGCATTTGCCCTTATCGAAGGAGGCGGCGTATGAACCGGCAAACGGGAACCACGGAGCGCAGGGACGCGTCCGTCATCGCGGGGGAGGCACGCGAACTCTTCGCGCGGTGGGCCGCCGAGGAGGAGGCGGGCTACGAGGGGGAAATCTCCTGGGAAGCGTTCAAGCAGGCGCTCAACGAGGAGCGACCCGACGACGGCCGTCCGTTTCCAGAGTCGTCGTAGGTGGTCCGCAAGGTCTTGCTGGACTCAGGGCCCTTGGGTGAGATCACCCACCCGAGGGCGGAGCGGCGACGTCCCATCCGGGAGTGGCTCTTCGGGCTTCTGGAGGCCGGGGCGTACCCGCGCCTGCCGGAGATCGTGGATTACGAGCACCGCCGGAAGCTGCTGCACCTGGAGAGCGCGGGCGGCGTGGACCGCCTGGACGAGTTCAAGCGGGTCTTCGGCTACGAGCCCCTTACGACGGGGATCATGCTGCGGGCGGCCCGGCTCTGGGCAGACGCGCGAAAGCGGGGGATGCCGACCGCCCCCGAAAGGTCGCTGGACGTGGACGTGATACTCGCCGCGCAGGCGCTGGAGCTGGCAGAGGAGGATGAGCGGGTGATTGTTGCGACCACGAACCCCCGCCACCTGTCCCGTTTCGTTGATGCCCGCGATTGGCAGGAGATAGAGCCCTAGCATGAAGATCCGGTTCGACGGCCAGCAGCAGTACCAGATAGACGCGGTGAACGCCGTGCTCGACCTCTTCGACGGGCAGCCGCTGGCGCAGGGGCAGTTCGAGATCGGGCCGACGTCAGGTGCCGGTGAGCTGTTGAGCGAGCTTGGCTTCGGCAACCGTCTCGCGCTCGACGGGGAGGCGATACTGGAGAACCTGCGCGGGGTGCAGGCGCGAAACGGCATCGGGCGGTCCGCCGGGCTGGACGGGATGGACTTCACGACGGAGATGGAGACCGGGACGGGCAAGACCTACGTCTACCTCAGGACCATCCACGAGCTGCACGCCCGCTACGGCTTCAACAAGTTCGTGATCGCCGTGCCGAGCGTGGCTATTCGGGAGGGCGTCAAGACGAGCATCGAGATCACGCGCGAGCACTTCCGGGCGCTCTTCGACGAGCAGCCGTTCGACTACTGGGTCTACGACTCGAAGCGGGTCTCCTCCCTGCGGCAATTCGCAACGTCGAACCAGCTCCAGATCCTCATAATCAACATAGACGCCTTCAACAAGCCCACGAACAACGTCATCCACCAGGAGAACGACCGCCTTTCCGGGCACAAGCCCATCGAGTTCATCCGGGCGACGAACCCTGTCGTGATCATGGACGAGCCCCAGAACATGGAGAGCGCCCCGGCGAAGGCGGCCATAGAGGGCCTGAACCCGACGTGCACGCTGCGGTACTCGGCCACGCACCGCAACCTGCACAACCTCGTCTACCGCCTCACCCCGGTTGACGCCTACGACATGAAGCTGGTCAAGCGCATCGAGGTCGACTCGGTCCTCGACGAGGCGGACTTCAACCAGCCGTTCATAAGCGTCGGCTCCATCAACGCCACCAAGACGAGGATCTCGGCCAAGCTCGCCATAGACGTGCGGGACAGGGGTGGTCCGAAACGCAAGAACGTGACCGTGAGCAGGAACGGCGTTGACCTCTTCGATCTCTCCGGCGAGCGCGAGATCTACCGAGGCTACATCGTCGACCACATAGACGCGGGCAACAAGTACGTCGCCTTCGCCAACGGCGCGCGCCTCTACGAGGGCGAGACCGTCGGCGAGAACCGGGACGAGCGGATGCGGGTGCAGGTCCGGGAGACCGTCCGGGAGCACCTGGAGAAGGAGCTGCGGATCTTCAGGACGCTGCCGGAGGAGCGGCGGCTGAAGGTACTCTCGCTGTTCTTCATCGACAAGGTCGCGAACTACGCCGACGAGGACGGCAAGATCCGCAGCTGGTTCGTCGAGGCCTACGAGGCGCTCTCGAAGGAGCCGCAGTACGCCCCGCTGAACCCGCTGCCCGTGGAGCAGGTACACAACGGGTACTTCGCCCGGGATAAGACCGGTCCGAAGGACACCGGCGGGAAGACGAAGGCCGACGACGAGGCGTACGAGATCATCATGAAGGACAAGGCGCGGCTGCTCTCCCCGACGGAGCCGCTGCGGTTCATCTTCTCCCACTCGGCTTTGCGGGAGGGTTGGGACAACCCGAACGTGTTCCAGATCTGCACGCTCAATGAGTCCCGCACGGAGATGAGGAAGCGCCAGGAGATCGGACGAGGATTGAGGTTGCCCGTGGACGCCTCCGGAGAGCGCTCCTTCGACCCGAACGTCAACAAGCTGACCGTCGTGGCGAACGAGAGCTACGCCGACTTCGCCAGCGCCCTCCAGACGGAGATAGAGGAGGAGACCGGCGTCGAGTTCAAGGACCGGATAGTCAACAAGCGCGAGCGCCGCAGGGCCAACCTCAAGAAGGGCTGGCGGCTCGACGAGGACTTCAAGGGATTGTGGGAGAGGATCAAGCACAAGACTCGCTACTCCGTGGACTACGACACCAGGGAGCTGATCTCGCGCGCCTCGAAGGCCGTGGGCGAGATGCCGCCCATCCTCGCCCCGAAGATCGTCGCGGAGAAGAGGGGGCTGGACATCACCGAGGAAGGGGTAGGGACCAGCCTGCTCTCCTTCCGCGAACAGGCTGCCTCCCACGGGGCGGAGCGCGTGCCGGATATCCTGGGGTACATACAGCGCGAGACCGAGCTGACCCGCGGGACCATCGTCGAGATACTCGTCGGCTCCGGCCGCCTGGGCGACGCCAAGGTCAACCCCCAGCGGTTCATGGACGCGGCGACTCGGGCCATCCGCCGGGCGCTCGACGAGCTGATGGTGGACGGCATCAAGTACGAGCGGATAGCGGGAGCCGAGTACGAGATGCTCCTGTTCGAGGAGAAGGAGATAGACGGCTACGAGAACCGCATGATGGAGGTCGAGAAGTCCATCTACGACGCCATCGAGTTCGACTCTGGCCCGGAGGAGGCGTTCGCCCGGGACCTGGACTCCCGCGAGGACATTAAGCTGTTCGTCAAGCTGCCCCCGTGGTTCACGGTGGAGACCCCGATAGGTACTTACAACCCCGACTGAGCCATCGTGAAGCAGCAGGGCGTGGCGAAGCTGGCGGAGAAGCTGTACCTGGTGAGGGAGACGAAGTCGAGCCTGGACCCGACGAAGCGCAGGCCGGACGAGAACGCCAAGATAAAGTGCGGGGAGGCGCACTTCGGGTCCCTGCCGGACGTCGAGTTCCGCGTCGTCAACGACGCGAGGCAGGTGTGAGCCGAGAATAGGCTCGGAGCGCTTTGAAGCTCTCCGAGCCAAGTGTATGCTCCGCGTAACGCCACTATCAGGAAAGCAAGAGCGCACTTCTTCCACTACACGAGAATTCACCCCTTGCCGGGAGCCTCGTCCCGCTTAGTTCTGCAGGTTCTCGAAGATGCCCGCCGCTCCCATGCCGCCGCCGATGCACATGGTGCCCATGCCGTACTTCGAGTCGCGCCGCTTCATCTCGCTCAGGAGCTGCACGGTGAGCTTGGTGCCGGTGGCGCCCATCGGGTGACCCAGAGCTATCGCGCCACCGTTCACGTTGGTCTTCTCCAGGTCCATGCCTACTTCCCGGATCACGGCCAGAGCCTGCGCCGCGAACGCCTCGTTGAACTCGATCAGGTCTATATCGTCTAAAGAGAGCCCAGTGAGCTTCAAAACCTTCGGAATGGCAACCATCGGCCCAATACCCATGACCTCGGGACGCACCCCGCCAATGGCGAACCCGACGAACC
>JACCSM010000177.1 GCA_013698525.1 Rubrobacteraceae bacterium | reverse complement strand
GTGCGAAACTAAACCGGCACAATTAAAGAGTCCGGGGCGCTACTCCTCCTTTCCCTTTCCCCACCTATCACCCCTAAGTGCGCCCCGGGCTCTTCCTCATTTCTAGCACTTCAGCAAGTCAGCACGCCGCCTACGGCGGCTTGTCAGCATTTCAGCTAGTCAGCACTTCAGACAGACAGGGCCAGAAATGGCGCCTCCGTGCGGCGAATGCGCACTGTTCTCCACAGAGAGGTGGTCCTCGGTACTCAGCCGAGGACCACTAGATGACCAGCTGAAATGCTGACAAGCGGAGGCCTGAAAGGCCGTAGCATGCTGACATGCTGAAGTGCTTTACGAAGCTTCTTGTCCTTCCGCCTGTGTCAGGTAGTAGAGGGTATGCATGAGCTGGGCGGTCGGGTCTATGCGGTGGACGTCCACGTGGGATGGGACGTGCAGGAGGACGTCGGTGTAGTTGAGGATGACCCTGATCTCGGAGTCGACCATCAGCTCGGCGACCTCCTGGGCGGAGGAGGCTGGGGTCGCGATGATGCCGATGATCTCCTCGGCCTCGGTGACGCTCTTCTTGAGCTCGTCTATGTGCTTTACGACGACGTTGCCTACGGTGCGTCCGATCTTCTCCGGGTTGTCGTCGAAGACGTCGTGGATCACGAAGCCTCGCTTGGGGAGGATGGTGCTCGCCGCTATGGCGCTGCCGAGGTTGCCGGCGCCGACCAGCGCGATGTTGTAGGTCTGCCTGAGCCCCAGGATGTTCCTCACGGCCTCGACGAGGTCGTAGGCCTGGTAGCCCACCCCGCGAGTCCCGGAGAACCCGATCGCGTTGAGGTCGCGGCGTACCTGCACAGGGTTTATGCCGGTGAAGTCGCCGAGCTCCTTGCTGGAGACCGCGTCACGGCCCTCCTCGATGAGCTGCTGCGTGGTCCTTAGATACTTCGTCAGCCTATTCGTCAGGCCGGGCTGTAACGTTGCTCGCACCTTTGCTTCCGCTCCTTCTTCGTGGATCGAATATTGTAGGAGCATTGTAACAAAATGGGCCGTTCTTGCAATAAAGGTGCTCTTAACCGACAACAAATCAGTAAGCAAGGCCGGTTACAGCGCTGTGGGCCGGTGGGATACGGAGTTTACGCATCGGCAGGCGTGTACTATTAGCACCTCGCTATCTTTACGCTGGAGGTTCTTGGTGAAATACAGGCGACTGGGTAATAGTGGGGTGAAGGTCAGCGAGATCTCTCTGGGGAGCTGGCTGACCTACGGCGGGAGCGTCGCCGAAGAGCAGGCAGCGGCGTGTATAGATAGGGCTTACGAGATCGGCATCAACTTCTTCGACACGGCCAACGTATACATGCACGGGACGGCCGAGGAGATCGTGGGCCGGGCGTTGAAAGGGTTCGATCGCGACTCGTACTTTCTGGCGACAAAGGTGTACTTCCCGATGGGCGAGGGACCGAACGACAGGGGCCTCTCGCGCAAGCACATAAGCGAGCAGTGCAACGCGTCGCTCAGGAGGTTAGGGGTTGAGTACGTCGACCTCTATCAATGCCACCGCTACGACGAGAACACGCCACTCCAGGAGACGCTCAGGGCGCTCGACGACCTGGTGCGGCAGGGAAAGGTATTGTATATAGGCGTCTCGGAGTGGACGGCGGACCAGATCTCCGACGCTCTGAGGATCGCTGGTGATATGAACCTGGATCGGCTCGTCTCCAACCAGCCGCGATACAACATGATCCAGCGCAACATCGAGGGCGAGGTCATACCCCTCTGCGAGCGCGAGGGCGTAGGACAGGTCGTCTTCTCCCCGCTCGCCCAGGGCATCCTTACAGGAAAGTATCGTCCCGCTGAGGCCCCCGAGCAGGGGAGCCGCGCTGCCGATCCCGAATCCAACCGCTTTATGCAGCAGCTAATGAACGAGGAGGTGCTCTCGGCCGTGGACGGGTTGCGCTCCATCGCGTCCGAGGCAGGACTCAACATGCCGCAGCTCGCCCTCGCTTGGGTGTTGCGCCAGGAGAACGTGAGCAGCGCGATAATCGGTGCCTCCAGGCCCGAGCAGGTCGACGACAACGCCGCAGCCTCAGGGGTAGAGCTCTCCGCTGACATGGTTTCCGAGATAGACCGGATACTGGACGGCGTCGCCCGGTACGACTGAACCGAGCCGACAATCGTATCCACGGTCTTCCCAAAAGGCGTTGTCTGGTGTAGCATTGTGGGCGTGGAGCGAGAGCACATAAAGTTTACTGCGAGCTCCTTTACGGGACGGCTCCCTCGACCGTCCCTGCCCCGACCGTCCCTCTAAGGGCGCGCTCGGGGCATCCGCGCCTTTCTGGTTTCTCCGAAACCTTTTGCGCGGAAGAGTCTCCACACATGAATAAAGAGAGATCGAGGGAAAAACCTTGCTGGCATTCACCGCGAGAGATGACACTGAAGTAGACAAAACTAGTACCCGGAGCGGGCTACGGGCCGTGACCGAACTGGACTCGGGCGTACGCGTCAGGCAGATGGGCGACGCTGACCTGGAGCGCGTTCTCGGCCTACGGAGTATCGTACGCTGGTCGGCGGACCCCAGGGCGTTCGGCTTGCTGCGGGGCGTGCGCGACGCCCGCTGGGCGGTAGCCGAGGCTCCGGACGGCGACCTGGCAGGCATGGTAGGCGCGGTGCCATTGGGAGACATCGGCATCCTGTGCCACCTCGCAGTCCACGACGGCTACAGGGGCATCGGACTCGGCGCCCTGCTTTCCTCGTGGGCCGTAGCCTACCTCAGAAGCCGCGGCGCGAAGACGGTCAGGCTCTATTCGACCCTACGGGCAGAGGGCCTCTACCAGTCGCTCGGTTTCGAGGGGGTCACGCCGCGCACCGTGTACCGGCTCGAGGAGGGACATCGCAAGCTCCGCGTGCCCGGCCAGGTAGAAGGCCACAGGGTCGAGACGCTCACGTTCGGTGACCTGCCCGAACTCTACGGCGTGGACCACTGGAGCTATGGGGCCGATCGTTCGGCGCTGCTCTTCGCCACCCTGAGGCTTCACCCCGGACGTGGCCTCGTCGCCCGCGACTCGACGGGCCGGATCAAGGGCTATCTGATCAGGAGCACCATGGCTCGCGCGACCCGTATCGGTCCCTTCCTGGCTTCCACACCTGACGTGGCCCGCCTCCTGCTCGCCAGCGCGCTCTCGACGACCGGAGGCGCGCCGGTCCAGGTCACAGTCCCAGGTCCGGCCCCGTGTCATGCGCACTCCCTCTTGCAAGAGTTCGGCTTCGAGGGCACAGAGGACCGGATGCGGATGGAGCTGGGCGAGAAGACGGCTACTTGCCGTACAGGCCTCGTCCACTACGGCACGACGCCGTATCTGGCGACCTAGCTGTCAGCCTTCAGCACTCTGCTTTCAGCTTTTCCAGGAGGTTCTTCCGGCGCGAAAGCGTCGTTTCGAGAAAGGACTCGGTTTTGTGAACGGAAATAGGCTCTGGCGCTTCGAGTGGCGCTGCTCATCATTTTTGCTGACGGCTGAAAGCTAACGGCTGATAGCTACTATGCGTATGAGTTCACTATTCGGGCTGACGTTGCGCGAGGCGCCCTCTGGAGTTGAAGTTACAAGCCACGGGCTCCTTCTCCGGGCCGGGTTTATCAGGCAGCTAGCGGCGGGTATCTTTTCTTACTTGCCGCTGGCAAAGAGGTCTATCGGCAAGATAGAGAAGGTTTTGCGGGAGGAGATGGATGCTGCGGGCGGGCAGGAGGTGTCGATGCCTGTAGTACAGCCCGCTGATGTATGGGAGAGATCCGGCCGGTACAGTGCGACGGGGCAGGAGCTAGTAAGGCTCAGCGA
>JACCSM010000142.1 GCA_013698525.1 Rubrobacteraceae bacterium | reverse complement strand
GAGCACCATCAAAAACGTCTTCACGGACGAGTCGGTGAGCGAGGTCTTCATGGGCGAGAACCAACTCTTCTAGACCGTTAGGAGCGAGACGTGGCAGACAACGTGGATCTACAGGCGCAGGAGCGCGAGGAGAGGGGCAAGAACGCGGCCCGACGCCTCAGGGCCTCGGGGATGACCCCGGCGGTCCTCTACGGCGAGGGTAACGAGGCCGGCGGGAGCACGGCGCTCGCGGTCCCGACGAGGATCGTGGACTACACCCTCCATCACTTCGGGGACAACGCGCTCTACAACATAGACTTTGACGGAGATACCTCGACGGCCCGCGTCGTTGACGCGCAGCGCGACCCTGTCTCAGGGATCCTGGTCCACGTCGACTTCGCGCCGGTGAATATGCGCGAGCGTATCGAGATCACGGTCCCGCTCGCCGTAATCGGCGAGGCGCCAGGCGTCGAGGAAGGCGGCGTGCTTCAACAGGTCGCTTACGAGATCCAGGTCGAGTCCCTCCCCGGCGATATACCGCAGGAGATCACCCTCGACGTCTCGAGTCTCGGCATGAACGAGAACCTGAACCTCGGCGACCTCACGCTCCCCGAAGGCGTTACGCTGCTCTCGGAGCCAGAGGCTGTCGCGGCCACGATCACGGCGCCGACCGAGATCACGGAGGAGGAGATGGAGGCCGCAGGCATCGTCGAGGAGCCGACGGAAGAGGAAGTGGCCGCCGCAGAGGCTGCCGAGGGCGAAGGGGCCTCCGAAGAGGATGCTTCCGAGGAGGGCCCCGCAGGACAAAACGTCCAGGCTTAGACTGGTCCGCTACTTCTTCAAACGAGACGAAAGAGACGAAGGGGGGGCGATCCGGCCCCCCTTCGTCGTCGGACTCGGTAACCCTGGGCGCTCCTACGAACGCACCCGCCACAATGCCGGCTACCTGGTCGCCGACGAGCTCGCCAGGCGCCACGACGGCTCCTGGCGCAAGAGGAAGAAGGCCGAAGCAGCCCCCGTCTCCGTAGGTCCTACAAACACCACACTCCTCAAGCCTACGACCTTCATGAACAACACAGGCTCCGCCGTCTCAGACTATAGGCCAGAAGACCTCATCGTCGTCCACGACGACCTCGACCTCGAAGCGGGTACGGTCCGCGTCAAGGTAGGAGGCGGCGCAGGCGGGCACAACGGCCTGCGCTCGATCATAGGGAGACTGGGCAACGACTTCATCAGGGTGCGCATCGGCATCGGGCGCCCGCCCTTGGGTATGAGCGTCACGGACTACGTGCTCTCCCGGATGGACCCGGTCGTGAAAGACGCCATCCCCAGGGCCGCCGACGCGGTCGAGTTCATCTTCGAGCATGGTCCCGAGGCCGCGATGAACCGCTTCAACGTACGCGCCTGAGAACGGGTTTTGGAAGGTTTGACCTCTCGCATGCCGGGCTACAGGCATCAGGCTTTTTCTTGCTGAAGGCTGATAGCTTGCCGATACAAGATCTCGAAAACTTCGAGAAAATCGCTTGACCCTCACGTTGCGTGAGGCTTTAGACTATCTTGTGACGAGGAGGTGAACCGTGAGCAAACTAGAGACAGCGGGCTACACAGTAGGCGAGGTGGCTGACCTCTCGGGTGTGACGATCCGGACGTTGCACCACTACGACGAGATCGGCTTGCTCTCGCCGGGGGGACGCAGTGTGGCCGGCTACCGGATCTACGAGGACTCGGATCTGGAGCGTCTGCAGCGCATTCTGTTCTACAGGGAGCTCGGGTCCCTCTGCGGATCGCTTTGCGGAATTACGACTCGGCTTCGAGGAAGGAGGCTATACAGTTCCCTGCGCAATTCGGGGCATTTGGCGGAGCATCTTGCCGAGCATCTCGATGCCCCCCTGATCCAGGATCCGGTCCTCTTCGATGATCTCCAGGTCCTCGGGGACATCGAGCTCGCGTAGCCTCCTGGCCGTAATGCTGGCGCACACCACAGCACTGACTCTGCCGAGGATAGCGAGGACTTCTTCCTGTCCCTGGTCCACGTAGACCTGGACGAAGTTCAGTTGGTCGAGGCCTGCGCCTTCGATAGAACGTGAGAGGTTCTGCATGCACGTGCGGCCCCAGCCCACAACTCCGACCTGGGTCCCTGACGGGAGTTCCATCAACCGCTGCAGGCTCTCTAGTGTCGCCTCGGCCAGTAGCGCGACCGCCTCTATCCCGTGTGGTTCTACGATCTCCTGCACCTCGTGGATGTGGAAGAACGTCGTCACCGCGAGCCGCCACGGCGGGTCCTCCACGCCGGAGAGCTTGTCTGCGAGATCCTCGATCAAAACCCTCTCGACCTCGACGGGCAGCTGGTCCTCGAGCTCGTCGGAGAACTGATCGAGTTCAGCCTGCGTGCACTCGACGAAGAGGATGGCCGTCTTCTCCTGCGGCCTCGCGCCAGCTCTCGCGAGCAGCGCGTACGCCAGATCCTCGACAGGCATGTCCTGCGCCGCCGCGAGGGCCATAACCCGCTCCAGGACCTCTTGGCGCTTCAAGTCCTCAGCCTCCACAGGAGGCTCGACTACGTAGACGCCACTGCCGCGGCGGCTCTCTACGTAACCCTCCCGCTCGAGGTCGGTGAATACCCGCGCTACCGTGTTCCTGTTCACCCTTAGAAATCCAGCCATCGCCCTGATGCTCGGCAACCGACTCCCAACCTCGAAGTTGCCCGTCAGGATGAGGTGCTTGATCTGCCCCTCCAACTGTACGTGGACAGGTACGTGACTCTTCGAATTGATCCGCAAATCCATGAACTATCCTATTGTCCTATGACACTGAGTCGGTTATAATTGTCCCAAGCCAACGTGACAATTATAACGCAACTGGCGAGAATGGAGGAAAGCGATGAGTTATCTGTTCGATCTGGAGACAGTGAGGCAACGGCAGGAAGATCTGTTGAGTGAGGCGCGGGAGCGCAGGATCGCTCGTGCTTTGCGGAACGCTCGTCGGGGTGTTGAGGGAAGCCGGCGCGGCGTACGCAGGGAGTTGGAGGATGTGGGCCGGGGTCTTGCCGAGGAGCCTACGGTCGCCGTGTCGTGCTACCGGCCATAATGTAGATAGGGCGTCGTGTTGCAGGAGAACACCTCGGGGACAGAGGGCCGGATCACGTTCACCCTTGCGGGTGCGTTCGCTGGGGCGAGGAGGTGTTTCCCGATCGCGATCAGCGGTTGTGGCATTGGCCTCGTGTTCGGGACGTTGGCGGGACAGGCTGGCCTCGGAGCCGGTGAGGCCGCCTTGATGAGCGCCCTCGTGTTCTCGGGGGCGGCGCAGTTCGTGGTGCTTGGGTTCTGGACGTCGTCGCCGCTGCCTGTAGCCACCATCGTCCTGACGACGCTCGTCGTCGGTTTGAGGCACGTGCTGATGGGCGCGGCACTCGGGCCGGTGTTCTCGAAGTTGCCGCGTCGCGAGGCCTATGGGTCCGTGTTCTTCATGGCCGACGAGAACTGGGCGCTCACCATGGGTGAGTTCGCCAAGGGACGGCGTGACGCCGCGTTCCTGCTCGGCGGCGGGCTGTTGATGTTCCTCGCCTGGACCGGGTCGACATTCGCAGGGGGCGCCCTTGGCGGCGCTGTAGAAGACCCTGCGCGCTGGGGACTCGACTTCGCGTTCACCGCCGTATTTCTCGCCCTCATCGCTGGGATGTGGAAGGGGAGGTCCAACATCCTCCCCTGGACCGTAGCGGCCGCGGTGGCGGTGGCGGCGCAACACTTTTTGCCAGGCCAGTGGTACATCCTGCTCGGTGGCCTGGCAGGGAGCTTCGCTGGGGTGGTGCGGCGTGCGCTTTGATTCCATCACCCTGCTCGCGATAGTCTTGATGGCGTTTGCGACCTACGCGACCCGCGCCGGCGGACTGTGGCTCGCGAGCCGGTTCGACCTCTCCGAGCGGGCAGGGGCGTGGCTCGATCAGATACCGGGTGCGATCCTCGTCTCGCTCGTCGCCCCCACTGTCCTGACGGGCGGGCCAGCCGAAGTGTTCGCCGCGCTCGCCGTCGTGATAGTCGCCCTGAGGACCGGTAGCCTGCCGGCGGCGATAGGTGACAGGGGTAGGGACCGTTCTGGCGCTGCGGGCACTGGAGGCGAACCTGCTATGACCTTACAAGCAGGCCCGAGCGCAGCAGATCATCCGCCGGCCTATGGGATAGGTCTACCTGTGTGCCCTCCGCCTGCGCCAGAAGAGCCAGAGGATTGCAACGATGAGGACGGTCAGGACCGAAAACCCGACGAAAGACGTGAAGACTTCTACGATCCTCCACCGGCCGCCGAGAGCCCACCCAAGGCCGATCAAACTGCTGTTCCAGATGCTGCATCCGAGGATCGTGTAGCCGAGGAACCGCCAGCGAAGAGGCATGCGCTTGAGGCCGGCGGGCACAGAGACCAGGGCGCCGACGCCGGGGATCAAGTGTCCGACCAGGATCGCCTTTCCCCCGTGACGCTCGAATACCCTACTCGCCCTATCGAAGTCAGACACGAAAAGGAGCTTGGAACGTTCAAAGTGCTTGACCACACGCCGCAAGCGCGCCTCCCCGAGCCTGAGTCCGACGGCGTACAAGACGAGCGCAGCACACACCCTGGCCGCCGTCGCCGTGAGCAACACAGGGACGAACGAAAGACGTCCGTGGCCGATCAGGAACCCGAACAGCGGCAACGTCAGTTCCGTCGGGACCGGTAGGTACAAGCTACCCGACAATATGAGAACGAATACGCCGATGTACCCGAGCGATTGGACTACGTCGATAACCCACCGCACGAGGTCGGTGAGTACACTACCCATCGTGCTTTCTCCTCCTATCTCCTCACCGAGACAACCTAATTATGCACCATGCGATGCAACACCGGACCCCGTACTGACACGTGAGGGCGCGGCCGTCAAGCGCAACGGACCCACACACCAGTCATTGCGCGAGGACCGACACCAACGATGCCGATGTCCGATTCCCGCCAGTAATCTCGCCTGTCGGGTGCGACAATATGGTCGTGCTGAAGGACTTCGAACATCGCTATCGTGCAGTACGTGGCCGCGACGTCCGCTTCGACGGGCGGTTTTACGCGGCTGTTACTTCTACGGGCATCTACTGCCGGCCCAGTTGTCCTGCCATTACTCCGAAGCGCTCCAACGTCCGCTTCTTCCCGACCGCGGCCGCCGCACAGTACGCCGGTTTCCGGGCTTGCAAGCGGTGCAGGCCCGACGCCGTACCAGGCTCGCCAGAATGGGACGCCAGGGCCGACATCGTAGCGAGGGCGATGCGGCTCATCGCTGATGGCGTCGTTGACAGGGACGGTGTCGCCGGCCTCGCGCGGCGGCTCTGCTACACGGAGCGCCACCTGCACCGCCTGCTCTCTGCCGAGGTTGGGGCCGGTCCGCTCGCGCTCGCCCGCGCGCGGCGCGCCCACACCGCCAGGCTGCTCATAGAGACTACCGACTTGCCCATCACCGACGTAGCGTTCGCCGCCGGGTTCACCAGCATACGCCAGTTCAACGACACCATCCGCGAGGTGTTCGCAGTAACCCCGAGAGAGCTACGACGCGTTCGGGGACAGCGCGACGAGGCAGCACGGGGGGAGATCCCACTCCGACTGCCGTTCCGTACACCGTTCGACGCGAACGGTATGCTGCACTTTCTCGGCAAGCGCGCGGTAGCCGGCGTAGAGACTTTCCACGGGGAGACCTACCGGCGCACGCTGCGTCTGCCGCACGGCACCGGGATGGTGGCCCTTTCCGACGGCGGTGACCACATCCATTGCGTGCTCAGGCTCGAGAACCTGAGGGACCTCGGTACCGCGGTGCAGCGTTGCCGCCGGCTCCTCGACCTCGACGCCGACCCTGTCGCCGTCGCTGACGGGCTCGGCGCCGACCCACTCCTCGGTGCACTCGTTCGCCGTTCCCCGGGGCGGCGCGTACCGGGGAGCGTAGACGGCACCGAGCTCGCCTTCCGTGCGGTGCTTGGCCAGCAGGTCTCCGTAGCCGGCGCACGCACCCTCGCCGGCCGGCTCGTCGCCCGCTGCGCGGAACTGCTCCCCGAGACGCTCGCCGCAGAAGGCGACGAACCCACCCATCTCTTCCCAGGGTCGCACGCCGTGGCCGAGGCATCTCTCGATGAACTCGGCGTTCCCGGGGCGCGGCGCGAGACCCTGCGCACACTGGCGCGTGCACTTGCAGGAGGTGGGATCGTGCTCGACCCCGGCTCGGAGCGTGAGGAGGTCGAACGGCGGCTGCTGGAGCTGCGTGGGATCGGACCGTGGACCGCTTCCTACATTGCGATGCGGGCGCTCGGCGATCCCGACGCGTTTCTTCCGACGGACCTCGGGGTCAGGCAGGCCGTCTCCAGGCTCGGCCACGCAGACGACCGGCGGAGCGTCGCCGCCCTCGCAGAACGGTGGAGACCGTGGCGCGCCTATGCTACGCAGCACCTGTGGGCCAGCCTCGGGGACGAGAAGGATCAGACCAAGAAAAGAGAGGTGGTAGCGTGAAGGCTTACGTAGACGAGATAGACTCTCCCGCCGGCCCGCTCGCGTTCGCGGTAAACGAAGATGGAGCCCTGATGCGGCTGCACTTCGTCGAGAGCGACTACGGGCCTGTCATGGAAGAGGAGTTGCAGGGCGAAGGCTACGCCCTGGAAGCGGACGAGGCCAGGACCGCTGGCGTGAGAACCGAGTTGTCCGAGTACGTGAACGGACGGCGCAAGACCTTCGACGCGCCCCTCGCGCTCGTCGGCTCGGAGTGGCAGAAGACCGTTTGGATGGAGTTGACGCGCATCCCCTTTGGAGAGACGAGGTCCTACGGGGAGATCGCTGACGCCCTCGGACGGCCCGGCGCGGCGAGGGCCGTCGGCAGGGCCAACGCCTCCAACGTCTTGCCCGTGGTCGTACCCTGTCACCGCGTTATCGCCGCAGACGGCACACTCGGCGGGTTCAACGGCGGGCTTCACCTCAAGGAGCGCTTGCTCCAGCACGAACACAACGTACTCGCCGCAGCGGGCAGCTAGTTTGTCGGAAGTGGAGAGAGGGCAACACAACGTTCGTCTTATCTGAAGGGAGCGTTCAGTGAGACCGAGAGATTTCGCGGGTCTCATCCTGCTCGGCGCGCTGTGGGGTGGTTCCTTCCTGTTTATCCGCGTCGCCGTGCCTGCGTTGGGTCCTTTCTTGCTCGTAGAGTTGCGGGTTGGTCTTGCCGCTGCGGCACTGTTTCTCTACGCTCTGGCCGCCGGCCGAGTGCCGAAGATCCGGCACCGCTGGAGGTCGTTCCTTGTCCTTGGGTTCCTCAACGCAGCCGTGCCTTTCTCCCTGATCTCGGCCGCCGAGATCCATCTGACGGCCTCTCTCGCCGCCATCCTGAACTCGACCACTGTAATGTTTACCGCGATGGTGGCCGCGGTGTGGATGGGAGACGTGCTGACGGCCAGGAAGGCCATCGGGATAGTTCTTGGAATCGTCGGGGTAACTGTGCTTGTGGGCTGGGACCCGCTCCCCTTGAACGGGTCTGTCCTGTTGGCGGTGGCGGCGATGCTACTTGCTTCGCTCTCTTACGCGCTGGGAGCCACCTACGTCAAGCGGTCGTTTTCGGGCATCCCACCACTCGGGATGGCTATCGGGCAGCTCGGCGGGGCGGTAGCGCTCCTCTTGCCCCTGGCCGCCGTTAGCCTTCCCAAAGAAGCCCCATCGTTCGTGGTCGCTCTCTCTATGCTCGGGCTTGCGTTGCTTTCGACTTCGGTAGCTTACCTGATCTACTTCCGCCTCATCGAGAACGTCGGTCCGACGAGCACGGTAACCGTCACGCTACTCGTGCCTGTCTTCGGATTGTTGTTCGGTGTCCTGCTCCTCGACGAGCCTTTCGGGCCTGGCACGCTTGCAGGGCTCGGGATCATCCTCACGAGCGTCGTCCTCATAACGGGGATCTCTATCCGGAAGGGCAAGTCAAAGGGCAATCAAAGTGGTGTGCGAAAGGATTGACCGCGGCTTCAGCCATCACGATTTCTCTATGTCCGTCATTCCCGCACAAGCGGGAATCCATTGCGGCAGTGTTCCGCATCTCCAAACAGAAGCCTTCTACCGGATTACGTATCAACCAAGCCGAAACGAGCTGTAGGGAGATACGGCTTGCTTCGAGAGCCGTTCAGCGCGGGTAGAGGATCATTTGTGTGCATCGGAAGAGGGCTATGGGCTTGCCGCCCTCTTCGTCGGAAACGGTCGCGTCCCACACCTGCGTCGTGCGGCCACCGTGGACGAGCTTCGCTTCGCAGCCGATCGCACCATCGCGTTTGGTCCCGACGAAGTTGCTCTTCAGCTCTATAGTCGTGAAGCTCTCTGCGCCGACGGGCAGGTTCACGAGGGTTCCGTAGCCGCACGAGGTATCGGCGAGGGCGACCACCGTCGCGGCGTGCAGGTAGCCATTCGGGGCCATGAGTTCCTCGCGCAGATCGAGGCGGCTCGAGACCCCACCTTCCTCCGCCTCCAATATCTCTAGCCCGATGAGACCGGGTAGGGTTCCGATACCGCGCTCGTTGAGCTCTTCGAGAATTGTCATCTACGACGCCTCCAGAGTCTTTGTCACGACTGTAGGGATTATCCCAGAGGTGTTTGCTTGTAGCAGATCATCTCGTGGCTTGAGATCCACTCTCAGGCGGTAGAATCTACTGGTGAGCGAGAGGACGAAGACGAGATCCCTCAGGGCCCCGCGCAGGGTCCGGGCCTACCTGGCCGCGAACGGAGGGCGTCCCGCGCTACTGCTCGCCGCGAGCGAGGAGGCGGCCGAGCGGTATGCCCGCGAGGCTGAGGTCTTCACCGACGGCCCCGTCGTTCACCTGCCGTCACGCGGCGCCCCTTACGGCGATGTCTTCGACCCTGCTGTGAGCAGGGTCGGGCGGCGACAGCGGGCGTTGCGTTCGCTGCGGTCGGCCCGCGTCGTTGTGGCTGGACCGCTTGCCTTTATGGAGCGAACACCGCTCTACGAGCCGATGGAGTTGGCCGCAGGGACGGAGATAGAGCTCGACGCGACGCTGGAGCGGCTGGTCGTCCTCGGCTACGAGCGTGTCGACAGGGTCGCCCGCCCGGGGGAGTTCGCGGTGCGTGGCGGGATCGCGGACGTGTTTCCGAGCACCCGCCGCTCGCCCGTACGGGTGGAGTGGTGGGGGGATGAGATAGAGAGCGTCCGCGCCGTCTCTCTGGCCACCCAGCGCGTCGTACGCGAGCTAGAAGCCGTGACGGTCTACGCTGCCCGCGAAGGCGACCTCACCGGCCTCGCGGCGACGGACGAGGAATTGCCGGAGGAGGCCCGCCGCGGCGTGCGGGTTCCCGGCCTCGACCGTTTATTGCTAGATCTCAACCCCGTCTCGCCACGAACGATGCTGCCCGAGGACGTGGAGGTCTGGCGAGAGGAGCCGCAGGAAGATGTTTCTGAAGAAGTAGACGGGCTCGTCCATGAGCTCTACGACAGGGGGATGCCTGATCCCGACGTCGAGTTCTCCCTTGGTGAGGAAGGAGAGTCCGTCTCCGCCCCGCCGGTCGTGGCGTTCGCCGACACGCTGAGGGAGGCTGCCCGCAGGCTCGACACGCTCGTCGACGGCGGGATCGCTGTCTTCGTCGCTTGCTCCTCACGCGGGGAGGCGAGGCGAACGGTGTACGCGTTCGGGGAGATCCACCGCACCATGCGCGAGACCGGACGGGTCGACGCCGACCTGCCGCCAGGACTCTACGCTTTGCCCGGCGAGGTCGAGGAGGGGTTCACCTATCCCGAAGGCGGGGTTGCGGTCTTCAGGAGGAACTCACTGCTCGGCCGCAGGCGCGAGGCGAGGCGCCGTACGGGCGGCAGGTCGCTCGCCTCCTTCGCAGACCTGAAGGTCGGGGACCTTGTCGTGCACGCCATGCAGGGTATCGGGCGCTTCGAGGGTCTCGTGGCCCAGGAGGTCCTCGGCTCAACCCGCGACTACATGCAGGTGAGCTACCGCGGGGGCGACACGCTCTTCGTGCCCTACGAGCAGATGGAGCTGTTGCACAAGTACGTGGGCGGCGACGGTGCGCGCCTCGACAAGCTCGGTGGCGCGACGTGGGCGCAGGTTACGGACAGGGTCAGAAAGAGGGTCAAGGCGCTCGCCGGCGAGCTCTTGCGGCTGCATGCGGCGAGGGCATCGGCCCCCGGCTTCGCTTTCCCCGAGGATGGGGAGTGGGAGAGGGAACTCGAGGAGGGCTTCCCCTACCAGGAGACCCCGGATCAGGAAGCGGCTATCTCCGCTGTCAAGTCGGACATGCAAAGGCCGCACCCGATGGACCGTCTGGTCTGTGGGGACGTTGGCTTCGGCAAGACGGAGGTGTCCGTGCGGGCCGCCTTCAAGGCGGCGCTCGCCGGCAAACAGACCATGATGCTCGCCCCGACGACCATCCTCGTGCAGCAGCACGAGCGGACCTTCCGCGAGCGGCTCGGCTCCTACGCCGTCAGGGTCGAGAGCCTCTCGCGCTTCACAGCACCCGCCGACCGGCGCAGGATCCTGGCTGACTTCCAGGTCGGGGAGGTGGACGTTCTCGTAGGGACGCATGCGCTGCTCGGGTCCGAGGTCAGGCCCAGGGACCTCGGCCTCGTCGTCGTGGACGAGGAGCAGCGCTTCGGCGTCAGGCACAAAGAGCGCATCAAGGAGTACAAGACCTCCGTGGACGTCCTCACGCTGACGGCGACCCCGATACCACGCACCATGCAAATGGGGCTTGCCTCACTTCGCGACATAAGCGTGATCGAGACACCCCCGGCGGGACGCCGCAGCATCCTCACGCACGTCGGTCCTTACGACGAGGATCTCGTCAAGCATGCCATCGAGCGGGAGGTCGCCCGTGGCGGACAGACTTTCTTCGTCCATAACCGCGTCGAGAGCATTGACGAGATCGCCGAGAGGCTGCGCGACCTTCTGCCTAGTGTGCGCTTCGTCACCGCGCACGGGCAGATGCCTGAGCGGGCCCTCGAAGGGGTAATGCACCACTTCCTCGACGGGCAGGCTGATGTATTGGTCACGACCACCATCGTCGAGAGCGGGCTCGACGTGGCCACGGCGAACACCCTGGTCGTCGACCGCTCGGACGCCATGGGGCTGGCCCAGCTGTACCAGCTTCGAGGCAGGATCGGACGCTCCACGGAGCAGGCTTACGCTTACCTCTTCGCACCCCTCGGGGCGACCGTCGAGTCGCAGAAGCGGCTCGAAGCCCTGATGGACTTTACCGAACTGGGGAGCGGGTTCGCCATCGCCATGAGGGACTTGGAGATCCGGGGCGCTGGCAACCTGCTCGGTGCCGAGCAGTCGGGGCACATTGCGGCCGTTGGCTTCGAGATGTACCTGACTCTTTTGGAAGAAGCCGTCGCGGCCGCAAGGGGCGAGCCGCAGGAGCGACGCGAGGAGCGCCCCGTTATCGTCGAGCTCACGCTCGACGCGTATCTGCCGCCGGGATACGTCATGGATGAGATCGAACGCGTAGACCTCTACCGCAGGGCCTCTGGCCTTGGCTCGCTCGCCGAGGTGGAAGACCTTGCCGAGGAGCTCGTCGACCGCTTTGGGGCGCTCCCCGAGCCGGCCAGGAACCTGCTCGGCCTCTCGCGGGTCAAGCTCCTCGCGCGGGAGGTTGGGGCCACGTCAGTGACCCACCGTTCCGGGAACCTCACCGTCACCGGCGCCACGGCGGGCTCCGCTGCCCCCGCCCTCATAAGGAAGGCCACGGGGGGAACCGTCACTACGAGGACAGGCAGGACATCGGTCCGCGCCGCTGGGCTGGATCCCCTCACCCTGGCCGAAGAGTCGCTGCGGGCGCTCGTGCGAGCGGGCTGAAGGCCGAACCGGGCATCCTGCGTGCTATAATTCCGGGCGGTCTCTGGAATTCAAACAGCGAGGTTCTCCGTCGTCTTGAGCAAGCTTTTCGAGAACAGGATGTTGTACGTCTCCTTGTTAGTAGGGGTCACCATACTCGTCTTGGTAGGTTGTAATGCGGCCGAGCCGGTCGCCAATGTCGATTCCCAGGCCAAGAAGATCGTGACCTTCGATGGCGGCGCCGTCACGCAGGGGGAGCTGGATAAGTTCGCCGAGCAGAGCGGTTTGGATAGTAGTATGTCCAAAGACGATCCGCAGTACCAGGCTGCTATACAGCAGATCATGCCCCAACTCGTCGACATCGAGATAGCCAAGGCCTATGCCCAGGAGCACGACATAACTGTCTCGGACAAAGAGGTCGACCAGGAGATCGCGAAGATCAAAGAGCAGGTCGGCGACCAGGCCCGCTCTTCAGGGCAGGACTTGAGCGACCAGGAGGCCTACGAGCAGGCCTTGAAGCAGAACAACA
>JACCSM010000094.1 GCA_013698525.1 Rubrobacteraceae bacterium | reverse complement strand
AGAACCAGGACCTTGCCAACCAAGATCCCACCACAGGCCGCTCCGGGGAGAACAACACTCCGGCATGGCCCCTGTTCGTGCTCGTGCCCTTGCTGCTCGTGGCGGCCGTACCCCTCTCCAAGAGGGTACTCCTCGCCCGCGGCAGGCCCGAGGACCTCTACAGAGACCTCACAGGACGGCTGCGCGACGTGCTGCCGCCGGACAGGAGCATCGTGGCCGACTCGCCTGCGCTGACCCCCACCGAGAGGGTGCTGATCCTCGCCGGGGGAGCCGGTGTGGAGGAGGCCCCGATGGGACGATTCGCCCTGGCCTACTCGGACCACCTCTATTCCGCGGGCGGTGAAAGAGACCAAGTGGCCTCAGCGTACAGGTACGCCTTGCAAGCCTACGAGCGCCTGCCGCGCTGGAGAAGGGCGCTAGGGGCCGTCAACCCATCCTCGCTGCTCGCCAGGTCGAGGAAGTACATCTCAGCCAGGAGGGCGCGGCTCGACAAGGTGCTGCGTGGAAGGCTTCGTTGGACCTTGCGAAAGCGGCGTTGAAGTATACGGTTGGGGGTGTAATAATTTGCGTAACCAAAAGCAGACTACAGCACGGGAGGTGCTGATGGAGCAGAAGCAAGCGACCATAGTCAACATCACCGACAACGCCGCCGAGAAGGTCAAGACCCTCATGGCCCAGGAAGGCGAGGAAGACCTCGCGCTGCGCATCGGCGTCAGGCCCGGGGGTTGCTCCGGTTTCCAGTACAGCATCTACTTCGACGACGAGATCGCCGCCGACGATGAGGTCTTCGAGACCAAGGGCGTCAGGATGCTCATCGACGCGATGAGCGTCCCGTACATCATGGGCTCGGAGTTCGACTACGTGGACGGCCTCATGGGCGCCGGTTTCGCTGTCAACAACCCCAACGTCCAGGGCGGCTGCGGCTGCGGTAGCTCCTTTACCTGCTAGAGAGCGGTTCGCGAAGGGGTCCAAGACCCCTTTGCAAGCACTTCAGCTGGTCAGCACTTCAGCATGTCAGCTTTTGTTTTGGTTGACCGCCTCTCGCTCGTAGGCGGATGCGCGATTCGTAGTAGGTCGACGCCTCTGCGAAAATCGCTTTAGACCCTAACTCATTAATAAAGGGAGCCCGGAGCATAGAGTTCCGGGCTTTTTCTTTGCCTACAGCACCGTCCGAAAGGCTCGAGCCTTTGGCACGATGAGCCATCAGCCAGTCAGCACTTCAGCAAACAAGAAGCTGACTCGCTGAAATGCTGTATTCGAGGATCGAGAACCGCGGCGCTCTCTCGCTCACGGATCTTCCCGCAGCCGCTCTAGGGCGAGCATAATAGCGGCGACCCCGCTGGAACTGACTATCTTGCCCGTGTGGACGAGGTTCGGTAGTTCTTTCACGGGAACGCGAACCACCTCTACGAGCTCGTGCTCGTCGGGGTCGGGCGGTGTGGTCTCCTCGACACCGCGGGCCAGGAAGAGGTAGGCCCAGTTGTCTTTGAGGCTGGGGGAGGAGGCCAAGGAGCCTAGAAGTTCCCAATCGCCGCCGGTGTAGCCCGTCTCCTCGGCGAGCTCGCGGCGGGCCGCTTCCTCCGGCCTCTCGCCCTCTTCGACGAGCCCTGCTGGCAAGCCGAGCTCCATCATCTCGAGCGGGGGACGGTACTGGCTGACGAGGATGACCTCTTTCTGGTCTGCGGTGAGCGGGAAGACTATCGCAGCGTCGGGGCGCTCGATGACGTAGTAGGGGTCTTTGACCCCACCGTCGGGGAGCCGCAGCCGGTCCGAGCGTAACGAGAAGTACGGGTTCTCCATGAGCCTCTCGCTACCGAGACGCCTCCACCCCTCCCCCTCAGCCAACGCCGGCCTCGTCGATGGTATCGGGGGTGTTGCCGGCGAGTATCCGCGGGAGGTCCTTGGTCAAAGACTTACACACTGGGAAACAAGATCATCATTAGGAGCAGTGCAGACCACAGGGAGATAACGTTAGTGTAGCTGTCAATGGTCACCCTTCTCTCCAGATACGTTAACAACCT
>JACCSM010000073.1 GCA_013698525.1 Rubrobacteraceae bacterium | reverse complement strand
TGGGTCAGCAAGGAGGATGGCGCCATGATGAAGACGGTGTTAATAGCGGGCTCGATAGCGCTGGTCGTGGGGTTCTCCGGCACCCTCCTGACCCTGTTCGGACCGAAGACCGTGGAGGCTGAGTACTTGAAGTTCGCCGTGATGCTGCTCCTGTTCGTGGTTATCCTGATAGGTTCGTACTGGTTCGTCATGGTGCCGACCGGAAGGAACGGTAGGAGAGAAACCCCGCCCGGTAGAGACGCTGAAGGGGGTACTCGTGAACCCTGAGCTTGGAGGGGCTGCCCTCCCTCTAGCCCTTATTCACCCAACCTCCTAGTACTACTTCGTTAGGTTGATGGTAAACTCGCGAGTATGAACGTTCCAATCGCAGTACCCAGAGCTTCCTCCGATCCTTTGCCCGAGATCGCCACCTTCCTTGAGCCTTTCGCTCCCTTGTTTCGTCGTGTCCAGAGTAGGCACTCTCTGGAGCGTTACGTAACCGGGCTTTTGACCGACCTCGGACGTAAGAACTGCGACACCATCTCAGCCGCCGTGGCCGGGACCTCTACCGAGCGCCTGCAGCATCTGCTTACTGACGCCGAGTGGGACCCTTTAGAACTTGATGCTGCTCGTGTGCGTTCCCTGCTCCAGAAGAGTCCGAAAGACGCTATCCTCCTCCTCGACGACACCTCCTTTCCCAAGAAGGGCAACCGCTCGGTGGGAGTGGCGCGCCAGTACTGCGGAGAGTTGGGCAAGCGGGCAAATTGCCAGGTTGTGGTAAGCGCCCACTACGTGGCAGACGAGCCCGAGAGCCGCGCCCCCTTGCACTGGCCGGTGAGCACGCGGCTGTACCTGCCCGAGGAGGAGTGGGCCAACGACCCAGGGCGCAGGGAGCGGGCTCACGTACCGGAGGAGGTGGGCTTTGAGACCAAGCCCCAGATAGCGCTCTCGTTGGTCGAGAGGGCACTCGAATGGGAAGTGCCCTTTGGCTTGGTTGTGGCCGACTCAGGCTATGGCGACAACCCCGGCTTCCTAAAAGGGCTCGAAGAGCGCAAGGTTAGTTACGTGTGTGCGGTGGGGAGCACCTTCGGCGTACGCCTGCCCGAGGAGGTTGTGGCCGCCGAGGAAGCCGGGACGCCGCCTTACAAGGGGAGGGGGCAGCCTCCCAAGGAGCGTCCGGCTCCGCTGTACACGGCCAAGGAGATGATCGAGTCGGTGCCTGAAGAGGCGTGGCGGACCCTGAGCTGGCGAGAGGGGACGAAGGGGACTTTGAGCAAGCGGGTGGTGGCGCTGCGAGCGCACCGAGGGACGGGGAGCCCGCACCATAGCACAACCCACAGACTGGTGAGCACCGCAGAGGAAGGCTGGCTGATCGGCGAGCGACCTCCTGCGGGCGTGGAGGGCGAGACGAAATACTATTACAGCACTCTGCCTGCGAACACGACGCTTGCGCGACTGACGGCCCTGGCGCACTCTCGCTGGAGCATCGAGCAGTTCTACGAGGATGCCAAGGGCGAGTGCGGCCTTGGAGACTACCAGGGGAGGAGATGGGACGGGCTACATCGGCACCTGGCTTTGGTGATGCTGGCTTACAGCTTCCTAATGTTGCACTCAAGCGTTACTTCCGAGGAGCGTGCGGGAGGGTCCTTTTCCCCCCTCTACGAGACATAGCACACTACCGGAGATCCACAGGCAGGTTCTGGCGTGGTTGCTGCAAGATCTGGTGCTATGGTTCATCGAGACCGACCGAATAAAGACCTTCCGGCCGCGCAGGAATTAACGAAGTAGTACTAGAGGGGCAGCTTGCCAGGAGGTCGAACGACTCCCAGCTGCAACATGACCGTAAGATCGTCGCGCGTGGCCCAGTGCTCGACCAGCTTGCCGTCCGCAACCCTGAACCAGTGGCTCTGACGAGCTGTAAAGCGCTTCCCCGTCGGTGGTACCATGCCATTCAACGCCCCGAGGTTGGTTCCCTCCGAGAGGATCCTGACGGCCACGGTATCCCCGTCCGCGATCACCGCTTCTATCGTCATGTGCAGATCAGGGAATTGCGCCAGCAACCATTCCGCGCTCGCGCGCATGGCCAGGGGTCCTTTCACCCTTCCAGGAGCAGACAGTGAGAAGGGCGCGGCCGCGTGCTCGACGAAATCCTCTGCCATGATCTCGTCGCAGACCGCCAGGTTCTTCCGGTTGAAGATCTCCTCGAAGTGGCGCCTGACGAGTTCCTTGTTGGCTTCGAACGTGGATTCTCCTTCCAGGCGCTCGAGTGGCTCATTATGCTGAGTGTGGGCCATCCGAGGTTCCTTTCATCGAGGCTTCGGATGGTCCCGTTGTACCATCGATCCACGCAACACGCATCTAGCCGCTTTAGAATTGAGCTCAGCCCGAACCGACCTGGCGCCGGGCTCAGGCTGGCACTCGCTCCCTGGACGCTGTCTGCAGGCCAAGCTCTCTGGCGGCGTGGAGAGCCTCAGGAACCTGGGAGAAGTGCTCCGGGGACAACTCCACGCAGCACGAGGGGTTTTCGGG
>JACCSM010000065.1 GCA_013698525.1 Rubrobacteraceae bacterium | reverse complement strand
ATGTGCACCTACTACCCGACACAAACGAACCACAGAAAGGAGAACAATGATGCCTGAACAACCAACGCGTCAAGCCGATGAGCAGGCAGGGTTTAGCGGGGAGCGTGTGCATGTAAATGGTACCGTGCTAGTCGGGAGACCGGCTACAATCGTGTCCGCAGCCGAAGGTCAATCTGAGGAACTCACCCACGATAACCTTGATGATGCTCTGGACAAGGTTAGCCAGCCACTTAAGGGCAAGTACGCCCACGTTCCGTACAGCAGCGAAGACCTTATAAGGGACAAGAAGCACGAAGCCGAATTGGAGGATCGTTAGCCATAGCCGCTGTGCTAGATGCTAGCGCGATGATTGCGTTTAGCGACGGTTTCCAAGCTGCTCCAGACAGGTGTTTTCGTCGGGGTAGTCGCCATAGCCAAAATGGGGCAACGGATGCGGTAGCATGTGCGTTCGACGTTCGAGCAAACGCACGCGGAGGGGACTTCGATGGAGAGCAAGAGCTACAACCGCCCGCCGGAGATGGCGCTCAAGCCGGGCTACGAGTACTACGCCAACCTCGTCACGGAGAAGGGCCCGGTGAAGGTGAGGCTCTTCGCCGAGGAGGCGCCTGAGACGGTCAACAACTTCGTCTTCCTGGCGCGCGACGGGTACTTCGATGGGACGACCTTCCACCGCGTCATAGTGGACTTTATGGTCCAGGGCGGGGACCCGACAGGTACCGGAACAGGCGGTCCTGGGTACAAGATCCCGGACGAGTTCCATCCTGAATTGCGCCACGACAGGCCGGGCATACTCTCGATGGCGAACTCCGGCCCGAATACCGGCGGATCGCAGTTCTTTATCACGCACGTGGCGACGCCGTGGCTGGACGACAGGCACGCGGTCTTCGGGGAGGTCGTCGATGGTATGGACGTTGTTGGCGCCATAAGGGAGCGGGACCCACAGCGCGACCGCGAGCCTGGCGACAGGATAGAGCGGATCGAGATCGAAGAGATCCCTCGTTCGTAATTTCTCCGGTGCGTGCGGATTTACAGCCACCTCCGACGGGTGAGCGATAACCTCCAGGGAAACGGAATTCGTATGAGAGGTGGTCTTGTGTCCAGAGAGGTGGCCGACAGATTCGTAGAGGCGCTCCGGAAGCTGGAGGAAGACAGGGATGTCGAGACCCTGGTAGAAGTCCATACCGAGGACTGTGACGTGGGCAACGTCGCCGTGCCGAGGACCTTCTCGGGTCACGACGGCCTGCGCGAGTTCTGGAAGAGTTATCGTGACACCTTCGGCGAGATGAGGAGCGAGTTCCGAAATGTCTTTGCTGACGATGCTGGCCACGCCGCGCTGGAGTGGAACACCTCAGGGCGGGCCAACGGCAAGGACGTCTCCTACGACGGCGTGAGCCTCCTCGAGATAGAAGACGGCAAGGTCAGCCGCTTTCGCGCCTACTTCGATCCCCGCACCGTCAGCAGTCAGGTGGTTGATTAGGTTTCAGCACGCTGCCTTTGGCAGCTTGTCAGCCCGCTCCGGCTTCGCCTCCGCTTGTCAGCATGTCAGCACTTCAGCAAGTCGTCTGGGAGACTCGCAATGAGCGTCGAACCTCACCGGCGGCGGCACCTCGCGCGCCGCAAAGCGGGGCCGGAACGGGACAAGCTGAAATGCTGACATGCGCCCGACAGGGCGCTTGTCGACCAGCTCTATAGCAGTCCGATACGGTCGGGGGGCCAGAAGCGCAGGAAGGCTTCGCCTTCCATGTTCTTCTCTGGCAGTGGTCCGAAGACTCTCGAGTCCGCGGAGTTGGCGCGGTTGTCACCCATTACGAATACATGGTCCTTCGGGACCGTAGTCTGGGCGTAGAAGCTCCTGTCGGGAAGCTTCTTGTTCGTGAATGGCTCCTTCTGGGGTTCACCGTTCACGAAGAGCTTGCCGCCCCTGACGGCGATCTTATCTCCCGGCAGTCCGACGACCCGCTTTATCAGGTCTTCATCGCTGTTGTCGACGCTCTGGAAGACGATGATATCTCCGCGATCGGGATCCGTGAAACGGTAGATGAACTTGTTCACGAGCACCCTGTCGCCGATCTCGAGCGTCGGGATCATGCTCTCCGAGGGGATCCAGAAGGCCTCCATGACGAAAGGCCTGACGAAGCCGAAGACCAGCGCAAAGGAGACGAGCAGTATGACCAGGTACTCGAGCGCCCCTCCGCCCTTCTTGGTGGCTGGCCGACGCTCCTCGGTGGAGGTCTGGAACTGCTGGTCGCGGTAGTATGGCTTCTCGGTCATGAAATAGTAGGATAACGCACCTTGACTGATATGACCCTAAGAAACCCCTACTTTCCCTAAAATACACCGAGCGCCTCGCCGAAGAGGCGGAGGGCCACGATCACCATGAACACGCCGAAGCCGATTCTCACCGCGCTCTCAGGCAGCCAGTCCCTGAAGCGTACCCCGAGGGGGGCGCCGATTACGGAACCGATAATGAGGGGCGGCAGGCTGAGCAGGTCCTGCACGTCCCTGAAGCCGGTTGCCACGTAGCCGGCGGCCCCGACGAGGCCCGTGAACATCACGACGGCGAGGCTCGTTGAGACGGCTCGCTTGGTCGTGAGCCCCATTCCAAGCACCATAAGCGGGACCATCACCACCCCGCCACCGACCCCGACGAGCCCGGAGAGCGTCCCTATAAAGATACCCGCCAGGAAGACGAGGGGGATGGGTATGTCCTTACGGTCGTTGTCGTAATCGCCCCCGCCCCTGGCGGTCGGGTAGGCGAGTGCTATGAGGAGCGCGGCGAACGCAACCTTCACAACAACCTCAGGGGAGACGCGGCTTATGAGGACCCCGATCAAGGACGAAGGGGCGACCGCGAGGGAGAGGAGACCGGCGACCCGCCAGTTCACCGGGTCCGCGCTCCTGGCGTTGCGGATCGTGCCGGAGAGAGAGCTGAAGATGATGATCACCAGGCTCGCGGCGACGGCATCCTGGATACGCCATCCGCCGACGTACAACAGACCGGGGACGAAGACGATTCCGCCACCGACCCCGACGAGCCCCGAGAGCACCCCCCCGACGACCCCGACGATTCCAAGGAACAGAAACTCTAGATAATCCACTGCGCTATTCTAAATCAGCATGTCAGCACGCGCCCTGTCGGGCGCTTGTCAGCACTTCAGCGAGTCAGCTTCCGCGCACACGAAAGCTGACTCGCTGACAAGCGAAGGCGTAAGCCTAAGCGTGCTGAAATGCTCTATGACGCGGAGCGCCTCCAACGCCAGAATAGATAGACGGCTCCGACCACCAGCGCCACCGCGACGGCGTAGTCGAGGTAGTGCAGGTAGTCGCCTATCGTCGTCCAGTTCTCGCCGAGCACGTACCCGAAGTACGTCAGCGCGAAGACCCAGGGTATGCACCCGAGCAAGGTGTAGAAGCTGAACTTGGCGAAGTTCATCCTGGCGGTGCCGGCGGGGAACGAGATAAAGGTGCGGACAACGGGCAGGCAGCGGGAGACGAAAACGGTGAACTCGCCGTACTTATCGAACCACTTCTCGGCGATCTGCAGGTGATGCGCCCTGACGCCCACGTATTTGCCGTAGTGGAACCAGAGCTCGCGCCCGCCCCATAGCCCGATGAAGTAAGCGATCCAGGAGCCGACCAGGTTCCCGAGAACCCCGGCGGTCACCGCCGCGAGGAAGCTCATCTTGTCCTCCGAAACCAGGTACCCGGCGAACGGTGAGATCGCCTCCGAGGGAATCAGGATGCCCATGCTCTCCAGCAACATGAGCACGAAGACGGCAGGTACGCCGTAGCTACCGATGGTCGCGGTGACGAACTCTATGAGGGGATGTAGGATCGCTTCGAGCACGATGAGAAGCTACCACTTAGAGACACGGATGTACAACGCCTATCGTCAGTAGACGATACTATCCTTCGTCGCGGCTCGACTCGGCCGCCCTCAAGCCCTTGATGGAGAGCCACAGCGCGTACACGGCACCGACGCAGACCAGCCAGAGGAGGGCGGCGAGGTAGCCGGCCACTACGTCTGTCGGGTAGTGCACCCCGAGGTAGAGTCTGGAAAAGCCGATCAGGAGTACCACGATTACTCCCGAGACGCCCACGGCCCATCGCGCAGTTCCCCGCAGCCGGTAAGCCAGGACGAGCGTGAGCATCCCGTAGAACCCGACTGCGACGGTGGCGTGGCCGCTCGGAAAAGAATAGAAGGAGGCGTGGTAGCCGGAGTCGAAGAGATCGGGACGCGCCCTCCTGATTACGCTTTTCAGGACGGTGGTGAGCACGACACTCCCGGCGGTCGAAACCAGGAGGAGTGTGGCGGAGAGCCTCCAACCCGCTCGGTAGAAGAGAGCTATGACCACGCCAAGAAGCGGCAGCACGACCCAATAGTAACCGAGCGCCGTGACGATACGCATCGGCCCGTCGAGCCAGCCGGGGAAAGTCGTGTGGATCCAGAGCAGCACTGCCCTGTCAACCCTGCGGCTCTCTCCCTCGATAACCACGTCGCTTAGCTCGGTAAAGGCCCAGATAACGAAGGCCGAAAACACGAGCCCCGCCGCAAGCCAGGCTGCGGCGACCACCGTCAAGCGGTCCGCGAGCCACCGGACTATCCCTCTCCAGGCCCCGAGCATGGAGAGATTCTAGCCCGTTTCGGTACCCTGGGCGGCGCGTATAATCTCTGTGGCGGACAGCCGGTCCGGAGAAGGAGGAGCAAGCACCTTGCAGAACAAAGACATCGTCCGGGCGCTAGAGACGATCGCGACGCTCATGGAGATCAGAGACGAAGCGTATTACCGCGTGCTCGGCTACCAGCGGGCCGCCGAGTCGGTAGCCGCCCTCGGACGCCCGGCAATCGAGGTCGATGATCTCAAGACGCTGCCGCACGTCGGCGCTACGACGGCTGAGGTGATCAGGGACCTCGCCGAAGACAGGACGCCCCAACTACTCGCCGACCTGACGGCCGAGATACCTGAGGGCCTCGTCGAGATGACGCACCTGCCGAGCGTCGGGCCGCGCACGGTCGGGCGCCTGTGGAAGGAGCTCGGCGTCACGAACGTCGAGGAGCTGGCCGGAGTTGAGCCGGAGAGGATCTCCTCCCTCAAAGGCTTCGGGAACAAGAGCGCGGAGAAGATCCTGCAGGCCGCAAGGACGTACAACGCGACCGAGCGCAGGATGCTTCTCGACGAAGCGACCTCCTTGGGGGAGCAGATCCTCTCGTTCGTCCGTGCGCACCCAGCGACGGAGAGGGCCGAGGTCGGTGGCTCGTTGCGCCGCATGAAGGAGACCGTCGGCGACATCGACATCGTCGCCGCCAGCGAGGATCCAGACTCGCTCGCCGACGACTTCGCGGAGGCCCCTTTCGCAGAAGAGGTGCTCGCCCACGGCCCGAAGAAGGTCTTTATCCTGAGCGGCGGGACCGAGATAGACCTGAGAATCGTCGATCCCGGGGCCTACGGCTCGCTGCTGCACCATTTCACGGGCGGCCAGGCCCACAACATCGCGCTGCGCGAACGGGCCGTCAAGATGGGTATCAACATCTCCGAGTACGGCCTGGCCAGCGCAGGGACCGGCGACTACAAACCCGTCGCCACAGAGGAGGATCTCTACTTGCGGCTCGGCCTCGCCTACATACCGCCGGAGCTGAGGGAGGACACGGGCGAGATCGAAGCCGCAGATAGAGGCAGGCTGCCCGACCTCGTCTCCGTCGAGGACGTGCGCGGGGACCTGCACGTCCACACCAACTACTCTGACGGCAAAGGCACCATCGAGAGCATGGCCGAGGCGGCCATCGAGCTGGGCTATGAGTACCTCGTCTTCTGCGACCACTCACAGAGCCTCAGGGTGGCGAACGGCCTCTCGCCCGAGCGCCTGAAGGAGAAGATAGAGGCCGTGAGTAAGGCCGACGAGGGCTACGAGGAAATCCACCTCCTCTGCGGCTCTGAGGTCGACATTCTCAAGGACGGCTCCCTCGACTACGAGGACGACGTGCTCGCCACGCTGGACCTCGTTGTGGCAAGCGTGCACACCTCTTTCGGGGTCGGCGAGAAGGCCATGACCGAGCGCATCGTGCGGGCGATGAACAACCCGTACGTGCGCACTATCGGCCACCCCACGGGCCGCATCCTGAACCGTAGGGAACCTTATGAGGTAGACGTGTCGCGTCTGATCCGGGAGGCCGCCGCAACGAACACGACACTCGAGCTCAACGCCTACGTCGACCGCCTCGACCTCGCGGTGCCCTACGTCCGCGAGGCCGTGGGGGCAAACGTCAGCATCACCATCGACACGGATGCCCACGACGAGCGGGCCCTTGGCTTCGTGAAGTACGGCGTCTCGCAGGCGAGGCGGGCTTGGGTCGAGAAGGAGAGTGTGATCAACTGCCTCCCCTTCGACGAGTTCGAAAAGTACCTGAAGAACGGGAAGTAGCTTTTCCTGTGGGGGATCCCTTCCACGACCTTGCCGAACGCTACAATTCATCGGGTGAGATCCTGCGCCAGGTTCTGCGCCACGAGCTCACAGGCCGTGGGCTCGCCGCACACCTTCCCGGCGCGCCGGCCCGCATCGTCGATGTTGGTGGCGGTGCCGGCCAGCAGGCGATCCCACTATCCCGCAGAGGCTACGAAGTCACCATCATCGACCCTTCCCCGAAGATGCTCGCGGAAGCGCGAAAGAGGCTCGCCCGTGAAGAGGCAGGGGTGCGGCGGCGGGTGCGACTCGTCGGGGGCACAGGGGAGCGGGCACACGAGACGCTGGGCGGAGAGACGTTCGACTCGGTGCTTTGTCACGGGGTGCTGATGTATCTGGAGGACCCACGGCCAATGATCCACGCTCTCTCGGCCCTGCTCCGCCCCGGAGGGGTCGTCTCCGTCCTCGCCAAGAACGCCACCGCCCTCGCCATGCGTCCGGCCCTCGAAGGCCGTTACCAGGACGCGCTCTGCTCGCTGAAGGCGGAACGAGACCGTGGGCGCCTCGGGGTGATCACTCGCGGGGACACCGTCGAGGACCTGTACGGGGCATTCCGGGAGGCCGGTGTCGAAGCCTTGCAGTGGTACGGGGTACGGGTGTTCACGGATCACCTCGGGGACAGGATGCCTGGTGAGGACCTGCCTGAGGTGCTCGAGCTGGAGTGGGAGGCCGGTCGCAGTGAACCCTACAGGTCTGTAGCACGGCTGATCCACCTCGTGGGACGCAAGAAGCCCATCCAGGGATGATCCTCTTCCAGGTCCTTAGTCCATTTGGATGATGTACTTTCCGACAGCGTGCTACTAGGATGTACTCATTGGTCGGAGAGGGAGAGATGAGATGATCGAGTGGCTAAGGGCGCTTTCGCCCTCGTTAAGGTACTTGATGTATGTCGCTGGCGTGCTTCTCGTGCTCTTCGTGGCGATCGGCGTAGGCGTGATGGCTGCGGTCGTGGTCGGCTGGCAGTTCGGGCAGGTCGCGACCGACTCCGCTGAGACCAGTACGCTCGAAGGCAGCAAGTCGGAGATGACCAGCTCTGCCAGAGCGTTAGAAGGCACGGCGATCGAGCCGTCCAGCGATTCCAAGCACTCCGAGGATACAACCTACAAGGCCTCGTTCATCCATCGCGCTACGGCTGAGAACAGCCGCGGAGATTACACCTATATCGGCGACCCGCGCATAAACGGGAATCCTGACGCCATCGTCCTTATCTCACTCGAGAAAGACATCGGGGCCGCTTCCTATAACCACAACATTGGTGTTTGGTACGAGGGCGGGGCCCAACAGTGGGCGATCTTCAACCAGGATCGAGCAGCGGTGCCCGCAGGAGCCACCTTCCGGGTGGAAGTTCCGCGAGCATCCGCAAAGTTCGTCCACTACGCAGGTCTCGTGAACACCGCTGGAAACTACACCTACCTCGATAATCAGCTAACCAACGGTGAACCCGACGCCGTACTCTCGGTCACGCAGAACTGGAATCCTGGGGGCGGCAGGGGTGTATACAACAACCATCCAGTAGATACCGTGTACGACGCACAGGTGAAAAAATGGGCGGTCTACAACCGAGATGGTGCGTCGATACCTAAAGGAGCCGCCTTCAACATCGCCGTCTCGGCAGGCGCCAACTAGCTTCACCGTTCGACGCCTCCCGAAACTGCACTGAGTCCTTCGGTCCGTTCCGACGCGCTCGGCGAATCAACCGACAGTGTCCTTTATGGGCACGATTTATGATAATGTTCCGGGGTCCCCATTCGGTGCCAGCGTACGTGTGTACTCCACTGCCACGCCCGTCCATCCAACTAAACGATCTGAAAGATCAGGCTTCTGAGAAGGAAAAACGACGAACGAAGATTCTTGGGCGTAACCTGCCAAGGTGAGGTTAAATATACGTGATGAGAAGCTCCCTCAAGAATTACGGGTTGTTGCAGCCGAAAGTAGGATAGGATGGTCGAACCCTTTCTCGTGTAGCGGTCACATGAAGGATCTGATCCGACAGGAAGAAGGTTAGAAATGCGGCCATACGTGCAGGGAACCGATGCTTCCGCGCTCTTGGGAGTTCGGCTTGAAACCGCGAAGACGGCGGGGCGCACGTACAGAGCCTATCCGAACCTTGCCAATGTCCGCTGGCTGCTCCCGGCGAACCAGCCCGCTTTGCGCCGGGCCGGTATAGGAGGGCTGTATCAGCCCAATAGTCTGCGGGGGTGGGCAGTACGAACGACCATAGGCGCCGGAGTTATGCCGGGTGAAAAGGTATGGCTGGAAGAGAACACCCTAGCACGCTTGGAGACGATGCTGGCCTCCGTCGTCGGAGTGGAGGCGGTGCGCTTGGCTTTCTATCTGGGCGTACCAGCCCCACATCGGAAAGTCACCGCGCAGGTGCTGAGCCCGGACGGGAAGACGTTGGCTTACGCCAAGATCGCCACTTCGCCACTGGCCCAGGCAGCGGTCAAAACCGAAAGGCTTGCCCTGTTGCGATTATCGGAGAGCGCAGAGTTGCAAGGCGCAGTACCAAAGGTCTTGGACTTTCTCGACTGGCACGGGAGCACGATACTCCTCATTACGATCGGCCCCCCGCGTCCAGGTCCCAGCGAGCTCTCATCGGTGCACCTGCGTTTCTGCACGCAGGTTTTTCAGTCCTTCAGGGTACAGCAAACTTTTGTGGAGAGTCCGATGTGGGCTCGCATGTCCGAAACATGGCTCCATCTTCAGCACAGCTTACCCGAAACCTTGCCTGCCGGTCTTGGCCCAGCCCTTGAACGGCTGCACGAGGAGTTGGGTCTGGTGAGTATGCCTTTGTCTCTAGCTCACGGTGACTTCGCTCCCTGGAATACCCGATTGGGAGCGCGATCGCTGTTCGTCCTCGATTGGGAGCGCGCCTCCGAAGGAATGATCCCCCTCTACGACGCGTTCAACTTCCAAGCCCTTCAGGCCGCGCTGCAGGGGCGGCGTAGGGGTATTCGGGATCGCCGATTTCTTCTGGACTTGTTGGACACCCTCTGGCCCGAAGGACGGAAACATCTGCCCATTTTGTATCTTGCTTACCTGGCGCACGTCACCCTACTCTACAGCGAGGCCCAGAGCCTGGTCCCCGGCGTTGGAGAGAGGAAGGTCTGGCGTTGGTTCGCGCAGCAGATCGAAAGCGTCCTGAATGAGGATGCGTCGTTGTAGTCGAGGGCGCAGTGTGGCAGCGCAGCCGATTTATGCGACCGGCCCAACGACGCAAGCGGGAGACTTAGCATACGATCCTTGGATCGCCCCGCCGCTTATGTAGGGTGCGAACCCATCCGTAAGGGGACCCGTTCTGGAGTTGCCGGCGGGACAGACAACCAGAATAGATCGTTATCTCGTTTCGGGTGGCAACACACTCGCTGGCCCTCCGACGTCGGATCTTCCCTTACGGCACCGTTCGACAACCTTCCTGGTGAAGTGCCGGTTACGCGGAAGGAGACTTCAGCGAGTGTGTCCAGACGAAGCGACGCCTCGCGGGATCCAGATTCACCTTTTTTGGCACTCGGCAACAGAGGTAGGCTTGGCTGTAGCTCGAGGTTTCCCACCATGCCTTGCAAATGCGGGTATGGTAACTTGTGCCCGATGAAGATCTTGGCGGTCCACAACAGGTACCAGCGACCCGGCGGCGAGGACCAGGTTTTCTTGGACGAAACCACTCTCTTGGAGACCCGGAATCACCGCGTGTTGCGTTACGAGGTGCGCAACGAACAAGTCAAGCACATGAGCCGTTTGACCCTGGCGAAAGACACGGTATGGAACACTTCAGCGTACCGTGAACTCAAGGCCTTGATTCGCCGGGAGCGGCCCGACGTGGTTCACTTTCACAACACTCTACCCCTGGTCTCCCCGGCCGGCTACTATGCTGCCAGGGCCGAAGGGGTCCCAGTGATCCAGACCCTGCACAACTACCGTCTGCTGTGCCCCGTAGCCCTCTTCTTCCGTGACGGACGGGTGTGCGAGGATTGTATGGGCAAGGCGGTCCCCTGGCCCGGGGTTGTTCACGGGTGCTACCGAGGGAGCCGGGCGGCGAGCGGGGTAATAGCGACGATGCTCACCGTCCACCGCGCTTTGCGTACCTGGACAGAGATGGTTGATGTCTACGTTGCGCTTACCGAGTTTGCCCGGAATAAATTCATCGAGGGTGGC
>JACCSM010000047.1 GCA_013698525.1 Rubrobacteraceae bacterium | reverse complement strand
TGGCGTGGCGGATGCGGGGGCTCGACGTGCCGCGGGTGGGCGAGCTCACCAGGCTCATGACGATGAGCGCTTGGAACCTGCTCGACGACTGGTTCGAGTCGCCGCAGATAAAGGGCGCACTTGCGGTCGACGGCATTATTGGGACGTGGGCAGGTCCAGCGACCCCGGGTACGGCGTACGTGTTGATGCACCACGAGATCGGGGACGCTGGCCTCGGCCTCAGCTCCTGGGGATATCCGAGGGGCGGAATGGGGGCAGTCTCGGATGCTCTGAAGGGTTCCGCCGAGGAGTTCGGCGCGGAGGTAAGGACCAACGCGCCGGTCGAGCGCATACTGCAGAAAAACGGGCGCGTAACGGGCGTGGTGCTCCTGGGCGGCGAAGAGCTCGAGGCCGACCTCGTTGTGGCGGCGACACACCCGAGGATCACCTTCCTGGAGCAGCTCGGAAGGGAAGAGTTGCCTGACGAGTTCGTGGGGAGCATCGAGCGGTGGAACTCCCGTAGCGGGGTCGTAAAGATCAACCTCGCCCTCTCTGAGCTACCCGACTTCACCGCCGACCCTGGTCAGGGGGACCACCTTGGCGGTGCCATAGAGCTGGCCCACTCCATCGACTACATCGAGGAGGCTTTCCAGGACGCGCGGCGCGGGGAACCTGCGCGCCGGCCTTTCTCCGATGGCGTTATACCCACGGTGTTCGACCGCACGCTCTGCCCGGAGGGCTACCACATCATGTCGCTGTTTACGCAGTGGGTCCCTCACGAATGGTCCCAGGAGCCCCACCGGGAAGAGCTCGAGGCATACGCGAACCGTGTGATCGACGGCTACGGCGAACTGGCGCCGAACCTGAAGAGATCCATCCTGCACCGCCAGGTGCTCGGACCCTACGACATGGAGCAGGACCTCGGGCTCATCGGAGGCAACATCTTCCACGGCGAGCTCTCGGCCGAGCAGCTCTTCCACATGCGGCCGGCCCCTGGCTACGCAGATTACAGGACCCCGATCCGGGGCCTCTACCAGGCCTCCTCAGCCACCCACGCCGGTGGTGGCGTCTGCGCCATCCCGGCTTACAACTGCGTGCGGGAGATCCGGCGCGACCGGCGCAGGGCGCGTCTGAAGGAGCGCCTGACCCTGCGCAACCGCGGATAACAGGGTGGCAGCCAACGAGGCCCTGCGCGCCATGCTGGAGGCGCGTTCGGTGGCGGTGGTCGGCGCGAGCCCGAGGTTCGACACGCCGGGCAACCATATGGTGAAACAGCTCATGATCGGCGGCTTCTCCGGCGAGGTGGCGGCGGTCAACCCCAAGTACGACGAGGTCGAGGGCATCGCCTGTTTCCGTGCGCTCGACGAGCTGCCGTTCGTTCCGGATCTGGTGCTCCTTGGTGTCGGCAACCGGTGGCTGGGGAGGCAGATGGAGGAGGCGGCCCGCTGCGGCGCGCGGGGCGTCGTCGTTTTCGCGAGCGCGCTCGAGGACCCGCTGGGCGACCCCCCGCTCACCGAGCGGCTCAGAAGCATCGCAACCGAGGCTGGTATGGCCGTCTGCGGCGCCAACTGCATGGGGTTTGCGGACGTCGAGCGCGGGCTGCGCGCCCTGGCCTTCGAGGAGCGCCCGGATCTGGAACCCGGTAACGTCGCCTGGATCTCCCACTCCGGCTCCGCCTTCTCGGCGCTGCTACACGCGGAGAGAGGGATACGCTTCAACCTCGCCGTCTCGACGGGCCAGGAGCTTACGACCACGATGGCCGACTATATGCTCTACGCGCTCGAACGCGGGTCTACACGGGTGATCTCATTGTTCCTCGAGACGATCAGGGACCCCGAGGGTTTCAGACTGGCACTTGAAGCGGCGGCGGAGCGCGACGTGCCCGTCGTCGCGTTGAAGGTAGGGCGGACCCTAACCTCCCGCCGGCTCGTAACGGCCCACTCCGGCGCGCTGGCAGGGGACGACGCCGCCTACGAAGCCCTGTTCGACGCGTACGGTGTGGCCCGCGTCGGGACGCTCAACGAGATGGCCGACCTCGTTGAGCTCCTCGGG
>JACCSM010000627.1 GCA_013698525.1 Rubrobacteraceae bacterium | reverse complement strand
CGAGGACACGCTGAACAACATCGCTTTCACCAACCGCAAAGAGGGCCAGTCGGCGATGGACCTGTACGGCGACGAGTACCTGCTGCGCTACGTGCTCGACTTCGAGACGCGGGACTCGGAGACGCTGTTGAACGTTGAGAAGATGAGCGCGCCGTTCCGCTACAAACTCACCCTGCGCGACGGCGACGAGACGCGGACCCTGCCCGTGGACCTGCCAGAGACGTTCGCCTACCTGCTGGGGATGCGGGTAAAGAGCCGCCGGGCGTACCACGACGGGGAGCGCCGCTACCTCGTCTACCGGGGTCCGACGCGGGAGTGGGAGAACGTGGCCGTGATCTGGCGCGACACCGAAGGCTGGCGCAAGGAAGACTTCGAGCGCGACAGGGCATTCTTTCAGGAGCAGGGCATGGCCGACGGCGCGCAGGACGTGTTCGTGAACGGTGACAGCTTCATCCCGGATGCCCGGCCCCTGGAGGCTGCCTTCAAGCGTCTGATGCTGCCGGAGCTTGCTGGCGGTTAAAAGTTCCGGGCCTCTTTATTATCGTCTGCCAGTAATAACGCAATGCGTTAAGATGAGTGCGGTAATGATAAAGAGTTTCGCCGACAGGGAGACGCGGAGGGTTTGGGACCGTGAGAGATCAAGAGCGGTTCCGGCGGATCTTCAGCGCAAAGCCTTACAGAAGCTGGAGCAGATAGACGTAGTGGATGACCTGAACGAGCTCAGAGTGCCGCCGGGCAACAAGCTCGAAAAGTTGGGCGGAGATCGGGCGGGACAGCACTCGATCAGGATCAACCGCCAGTACAGGGTGTGCTTTGTCTGGGAAGACGGCGACGCTTACGAGGTAGAAATAGTCGATTACCATTAGGGAGAAGAAGATGACGGCCGAGAAGATAATGCCCCCCATACATCCCGGCGAACTGCTGCGGGAGGAGTTCCTGGAGCCCATGAAGATCACCGCCTACCAGTTGGCGAAGGATATAAGCGTACCGGCTCCTCGAATGTACGACATTGTCGCTGAGAAGCGAGGAATCAGCGCCGACACCGGCCTTCGTCTCAGCCGGTACTTCGGGCTGAACAAGGCGTACTGGATCCGACTCCAGGCCCGCTACGATCAGCTCGTCGCCGAAGACGAACTCGGTGAACGTATCGAGCAGGAGGTAAGGCCCTTTTCGCTGGCGGAGCAGGGCTGAGGTGGCCGTAGCCGCGAAGGAGCTTGCCGAGCTGGAGAAGCGTTTGGTCCTGCACAACTGGATCAACGGCCTCCTGGGGTACGGCTCGACGGGAGAGCTTCTCTCCGACCTCAAGGACGCCGACGAGGGGTTCGACGGCGAAGGACGGAGCTACGTCCTGAGCCGCATCATGACCCGCGAGAGCCGGCTGAAGGTCTCGCCCGCTGACCTGGAGCGGTACGACGAGAACATCCGGCGGCACGTCGAGGCGATCAACCGCAACCGCGCCGAGCCTGTCGTCCTGAAATACTTCCAGCACCTCGCCGCGCTCTACACGGAACTGCTTCTGGACCATCGCTTCAACCGGCGGGAGGAGTTGCTGCGGGACCTGAACGACTTCGCCGGGAGGCAGGAAGACGAGCCGATCCGGTTTACGCAAGGAGACCTCGACCGCGCCGCTTTCTGGATGGCGACGGGGAGCGGGAAGACGCTGCTGATGCACCTCAACTACCTCCAGTTCCTCCACTACAACCGCGAGGGCGGCGAGCCGCTGGACAACATCCTCCTCATCACCCCGAACGAGAGGCTCACGGAGCAGCACCTCGACGAGATGCGGCTCTCCGGGATACCGTGCGAGCGTTTCTCCGGAGCGGAGAGCGGCCTGAACCTGGGGGAAAGGGATATGGTTCGGGCGACCGAGATCACGAAGGTAAAAGAAGAGAAGAAGGGTGCGGGCGTCTCCGTGGACGTGGAGTCCTTCGAGGGCCGCAACCTGGTATTCGTGGACGAGGGTCACAAGGGGGCCGCGACGGGCCTCAAGTCCGGCGAGGAACAGGCGTGGCTCAACATCCGCAGGCGTCTGGGAAACGGCGGCTTCACCTTCGAGTACAGCGCGACGTTCGGACAGGCGCTCGCCAAAGGCGGCAACAAGGAGAAGACCGAGCTGATCGAGGGTTATGGCAAATCCATCCTCTTCGACTACTCCTACCGTTACTTCTACGGCGACGGTTACGGCAAGGATTTCCGCCTCCTGAACCTCAAGGATTCCGGCGGCGAGTACCAGGACTTGCTGCTCCTCGGCAACCTGCTCTCCTTCTACCAACAGAAGCTCTGCTACGCGGATCTCGGCGAAAGGGTGGAAGAGTACAACCTGGCGCCGCCGTTGTGGATCATGGTCGGCTCGAAGGTGGATTCCAACGCGGACCAACGTTCCGACGTGTACGATGTTGCCTGCTTCTTCCATCGCTTCCTCAAGAACGAGGACGGCTGGTCGGTCGGCAACATAAAGCGGCTGGTGGAAGGCGAGAGCGGGCTGCGCGACGGGGATGGGCGCGACGTTTTCGAGGACAGATTCCGGTACTTGAAAGAAAGCGGGCAAGGGGTTGAGGACCTTTTCCGGGACATCCTGCGACGGGTGTTTCGGGCGAAGGCCGGGGGTG
>JACCSM010000579.1 GCA_013698525.1 Rubrobacteraceae bacterium | reverse complement strand
GAACCGCCCCAATTTCCGCGAGGCAGGGTCAGGGCGAGGAGGAGCCCGGGCACAGGCAAGGCGGCTATAACGAGCATGGTGAAGGAGAGACCGGCGTTGTCCGCGACGAGGCCGAGTATCGGCGCCCCGACCCCACCGAGGCCGATGGAGAGTCCCATCGTGATACCGGCCGCGAGCCCGATCCGCCCTGGCAGGTACTCCTGTCCCATAACGACGGTTATCCCGAACGTCCCCACGGTAGCCGCCCCGATGAGGACGAGCAGCGCCATGCCGACGAAGGGACCGGCGAGCGTGAAGCAGAAGACCAGAGGAGGAAGCACCAGCATCGAGACCCCGAGCACCGTGCGCCTGCCGAACCTGTCGGCGAGGGGACCCATGGTCAGGGTTCCCGCGGCCCCCCCGAAGAGCATCAGCGTTAGGGCCGTGTTCCCGAGCGCCGGCGACATGTCGAGCACACGCTCGTAGTAAGAGGCGACGAAGGCCACGAGCCCAAAGTAGACGAAGGACCGCACTGTGACCACCCCGATCATACGCACAAATGACCCCCAGTGTTCTGGCGCAGCCGCAACCCTCTCCCCCTCGCCCTCGACCCCCTCGGGTTTGAACCCGAGCATCCGCGGCAGCTCATGGAACAGCACAGCGGCCATCACGACGGCTGGCAGCGCGAGGAACAGGGCTCCTGGCAGGCCGAAGAGGAGGACGAGTGGCGTAGTCAGCGCGGGGCCGAGTGCGAAGCCGGCGTTACCGCCAACGGAGAAGAAGCTCATCCCGCGCGCCCGGCCCGACCCGGAGACGTAGTTGGCGAACCTCGCCGCCTCGGGGTGGAACGCTGCCACCCCGATACCGCTCAGAACGACGCAAAGCAGGATCACGGGATAGCTCGGTGCCACGCCGACGAGCGCCATTCCGCACCCCGCGAGCAATACGCCGAGCGGCATGAGGGCGGGTACTGGCCGTCTGTCCGAGAAGATGCCGAACAAAGGCTGCACGATCGACGAGCTCACAGTCGCGGCGAACAAAAGGGCGCCGGCCGCGGCCAGGGAGATGCCCCGCTCCGAGATCAGGAAAGGCAAGAGCGCCGCCACGGCACCCTGGTTCAGATCAGTGAACAGGTGCCCAGCCGACAGCCCGGCCATGGCCCGCCGGTCGACGCCTTTGTTGGGGATCTCGCTCAATACAGAGTCCTTCTCGAGCTGCGGCCTTCGCCGAAAATCCTATCAGCCTTCCGAGATCTCGTATGGCGCGAGCGCCAAAAAGCCACCGGCGCGAAGCTCTGAGAGCGCAAGCCACATCTCCCCTATCGCATCCACAGCGCTCTGCGCAGGCTCTCCGGGAGAGGGACGTCCGCTTCTTGGCGGGTTTACCTTCGTCAGCACCCCTGGTACGTCCCGCTCTATGCCGCCGAGTTCCCTCGCCTTGCGCAGTGCCTCCCTGAAACCGCCGGTCTCGTCGACGAGCCCAAGATCCAACGCCTCGATACCCGTCCACACCCTTCCTCCGGCGATGCCTTCGAGGTCGAGAAGCTCCATTCTGCGCCCCCGCGCGACACGATCCTTGAACTCGGCGTAGATGCGTCCGATCTGGCCTTCGATCACCCGCAGTTCGTCAGGGCTGGGACGGCGGCTCGGGTCGAGAAGACCGGCACGAGCCCCCCGCTCCAGTGCGACGGGGTTGATGCCCAGCTTTTCGTAGAGTCCGAGGGCGATCGGACGGATGGCCAGCACGCCTATAGAACCCGTGAGCGTGCCGCGACGCGCGACGACGTGGCTCGCCGCCGCCGAGACGTAGTAGCCGCCCGAGGCGGCCGCGTTCCCCATCAGGACGACGACCGGTTTCTTGGCGCTGATGCGTTCGACCTCGCGCCAGATCAGATCCGAAGCCAGCGCGTCGCCGCCGGGCGAGTCGACATAAAACAACACGGCCGCGATCCTCCGGCTCTTCTCAGCCACCCGCAGCGCGGCGACTACGGAGTCGCTCCCCGCCTGCTCCCCTCCCACGAAAGGCAGCGGGACGGGCAGTCTCCTGCTCCTACCCCGCACTATGGCCCCCGAAAGGCTGACGAGCGCGACCTTTTTTCGGGACCGCCTCCTGTAAGGCATACGCAAGGACCCTTGCGCCTGGCCCCACTCGGCGAGAGTGGCCCGCCGTTCCCCCGACCCGAGCCTCCCTGGCAACCCGTCCTCGTAACAAACGCCGTCGAGCAGGCCTTGCGAGAGGGCTTCCACGGCGCCGTAAGGGGCCAGGTCTATCCTGGCGCGCACCCCCTCGCGGGAGAGGCCTCTGCCTTCGGAGATCGCATCGACGACCTCCTCGAAGCGGCGGTCGAGGAGACGTTCTGCCTGTTCGCGGGACTCGCGCGAAAATTCGTTGCTGACGAAACGTTCACCCGCTGACTTGTAAGGCGAGACGGCGACGACCTCGACCTCGAGGCCCAGGTTGTCGAGGGCTTCTTTGAGGAAGTCTACCCTGGCGCGGATACCAACGACGTTCAGATCGGCGAGCGGGGTGGCCAGGATCTCGTCCGCCGCGCACGCGAGGTAGTAGGAGCGTATGTCCGCGGAATCCGCAAAATAGGCCACGACCCGGCCGCCGCGCGACCGGAAGGCAAGGATCTCGCGGCGCAACTCTTCGATGGCGGCCCATCCGGCATCGAGGTTCTTGATGCGCAGCACGACCCCGCCCGGACGCCCGTCGGCGGTTATACGGTCGAGCCACAGGCGCAGCCTCTCCAGCGTCGGGGGGCTCGGGCCAGGAGACAGGCGGCGCCTGAGGAAGCCAACAGGCGTCTCGAACTCGGCCAGAGGGCCCTGGATCTCGATCCAGACGTACTCCGGCGGCCTGCCGAGTAGACGCGCGCGGGCGTTGCGAAGCAGGCGCCAGAGGTTCACCAGGGCGTCGGTAAGAGGCGACATCTGGAGGCTATAGTACACCGCAGCACGAAAAAAGCCGTATGATAAACTCGGAAACAGGAATGGTTACTGATCACCAGACATCGCAGAAGGATACGTCAGGCGTGCTCGTACCCGACGTCAGGGAGAAGCTACGCAGGTCCGGCTACACCCTCACCTCCCAGCGCAGGGCCGTTCTCGAGGCCCTCTCCAAAGCGAAGGGACACCCTTCGGCCGAGGACGTATACCTGATCGTCAAGCGTGAGAACCCGCGCGTGGCGTTAGGCACGGTCTACCAGGCGCTCTCGGTCCTGGAAGAGGTCGGCGTTGTCGGGTCCAAGCACTGGGCCGAGTCCCCAACGCGCTATGACCTCAACGTCGAGCCGCACCTGGACATCAGGTGCATCCGTTGCGGCGAGGTCTCCGAGGTCCCCGGCGTCGCACTTGGCGGCGTGGAAGAGATCATTCGCAACAACACTCCTTACAGGGTCACCCGTGCGACGATGGTCGTCGAGGGCCTGTGCCCGGCCTGCACCGACAGCTAGTCAGCACTTCAGCTTGTCGGCTTCTTGCTTTCGCTTAGAGTCGAAAGTGCGATTCGCAGTAGGTCAACACCTCTGAGAAGCGCTTTAGCCAAGAGTTCGAAGGCCGTTAGGGTAACATTTATGATCCCCGGAGTGTGGGGGATTTCCTGCCGGAGAAACGGTCTACCAGAAACAGGGTCTTTACCGCGGGCTTGCCAGGAGTTACCCTTTCGACCAATGTGACGTTGTGGGTAACACAGGAGAGGCGATCATGAGCGAGGATCCCAGGGATGAGGCGGCCGCGCTCGCTGATGGCATGGAGGCCGCCGGCGCCCTGATCGAGAACCTCGAGCAGGAGGTGGCTGACCTCAGGAGCGACCTTGAGCAGGCATCCGCGGCGCTAAAGGCTGCGCAGGAGGAGGTCTCCTCCAGGGCCGGAGCGCTGGAAGAGAAAGAGCAGGCCCGCGTCGAGGCCGAGAGTGAGGCAGAGGATCTCAGGGCGGAGATCTCAGGCCTCAAACAGCGGCACTCCGACGAGCAGCTCCGCCTCAGCAACGAGCACATAAACGAGGTCGCAGAGGTGCGCCGCACGCTCGAGGAGCAGCGTCGCACCGACGTGGACGCGGCCTCCTCGGGGACTCGCCTCGACACCATCAAGGAGGAGTTCAGGCGCGAGCGCGAAGCCCTGGAGGCGCGTTACAGGGAGGAGATCGCAGCCCTCAAGAACGCCTCCGAGCATTGGGAGGAGCAGCTAAGGACGTCTTACCAGGAGCAGGAAGCGCGCCACGCGGCCGAACTCGAATCGGTCCGCAGTGCGGCCGCCGAAAGGGAGAACACCCTCGAGCGTTCCCTCAGTGAAGACTTCGAAAGGAGGCTGGCCGAGAAGCGGAGCGCTGCAGACGATCGTCAGACGGCGGCCGTTCAGGCCCTGAGGAGCGCGGCGGCAGAGAGGGAGTTGGAACTCCAGAAAGAATACAGGAACGTCACAGGGACGCAGCAAGGGGAGATAGATGCGCTGCGCGAGCAGCTCGAAGAGGCCCGCCGAAGCTCGCAGGAATGGCGCAAAGAGGAGCTGCGGCGGGTCAAGGCGCTCGCTGAGGGGCGTGAGAACGATCTGAGGAAGACCCACGCGACCAGGCTCGCTGAGGCGAAAGAGTCGGCAGACCGTAGGGTCGCGGCCATCCAGGCTCAGAGAGAGGCGGACAACAGGGCGCTCAGGACGCGCCACGAGGAGGAGACTGCGCATCTGCGACGCGAGCACCAGGAGCAGCTCGCGGCCGAGGACGAGCGCAGGAAGTCTGAGACGTGGGCACTCGACGAGCGGTTGAGGGAAGCCGCGGTCCAGCGTGAGACTGAAATGCGCGCCTACACGGCCCGCCTGACGGAGCTCGAGGCAGCCAGGCTGGCCCAGAAGTCCTCCTCACAAGAGGATCTGGAGCGGGTGGTGGAGCGTTTCGGGGCGGAGATCTCCGACTTCGAGAACCGCGTCACCGAGCTCGAAGGGGCCCTGGAAGAGTCCGAGGCACACAGGAACGAGCTGGAAACTATACTAGGTGAGATCCGCGCCGGCGGTGAGGAGCCGTCCGGGCTTACAGCCAGGCCCGGCGCCGCCGCTGCAGACGGGGAACCGAAAGGGCGGCTGGAGGACGTCGAGGCGCAGAACATACTGGCCGAGGAGAAGGTCGAAGACCTGGAGGCAAGGCTCTCTGAGGCGAGAGCGGAGAGTCGGCGCAGCGCCGAAGAGCTACAAAGAGCCCTGGAACGCCTCGACCGTCTCTCCGACCCGGCGCGCCGACTGAGGGAAGGCATAGCGCTGTTCAACGAGAGCGAGCACGCGAGGACCGTAGCGTCCATCTCGAAGGCCTTCGGCCTCCCCAGTGTCCACGCAGCGCTCGACGACACGGCCCCTGGCAAACCAACGCTGACCTTCCTCTGGGGCGACATGGCCTGGCGCCGCTACGTCTCCGACCCGACGGAGGGGGTCGAGGAACCCAGGGTCTACCTCGCAGGTATGGGCGAAGACCCGGCCGAGATCGAAGCGTCGAGCCGCCAGCCCAACGCCAGGATGGACTCGCGGGGGCGGTTGATGATCGGCGTCCAGGCCCGCTAAGCGGTTTACGGAAGGGCTGGCCCTTACGTAAACCGCGCTGGTCAGCACGCTTCGGCCTGCAGCCTCAGCTTGTCAGCACGGCGGCTCCGCCGCCTTGTCAGCATGTCAGCCAGGGCTCGCGCACACGGAAGCTGAAATGCTGATAAGCGCGCGGTAGGGCGCGTGCTGAAGTGCTGAAATGCTATCGTCGGCGCCGCGCGACCTTCTGGTTGTGGGCATAGAGCGTCTCGCCGCGGTGGGCTCCGACGTAGGCGGCCGCGCCCGAGACGACGAGGAAGACGACTACGAGCCCCGCGGCCCAGGCGCCATCGACGCCTGGCAGGAATCCTTTGCCCAGAACGAGGTTGAGCACCAACGAAAGAACGAAGGCCACGGGGACGACCAGAACCCCGTGCAGACGATGCCTGGAGGGCGCCTTGTAGCTGGCGGCCATCCCACCGAAGTAGAACGAGAAGGCGGCAGCAAAGACGAGCAAGACGAGTGGGAGGACGGCGGGGCCTGTGCGCTCGAGGCCGAAGAAACGTGTGAGAACCGGCGCGAATATCCCCTGCGCCACGAGTAGACCGAGCGCGAGCGCCAGCAGCAGCCCGATCCCAACGGCCATGATACTTCTCATAAAAGTGATTCTAGCAGTCCCCCAGCGCGCCAGGGTGGCCGGGTTCACGGCTGCGCCCCGCCCGTTCGGCTTGTGGGGCGCATGGTTGCGTAGTACCCTCTTGCCTCGTGAGAAAACGCATGCTGACCCGCAGAGACTTCCTCAAGATGACCGGCGCCGGGATGGCCGGGGCGACGCTGCTCGGTGCCACAGGCTGCGACCTCACAGAGCGCATCCGCAACATCAGGAACGATCCCCCCGGCGTCAAAGAGGGCACTAACGTAGTGCTGATCATCATCGACAGCTTGAGGAAGGATCACATCGGCGCCTACGGTAACGATACGATCCAAAGCCCCAGCCTGGACGCCCTCGCCAGCGACAGCCTGCGCTTTACCCAGGCATACCCCGAGTCCATACCGACGATCTGCGCAAGAAGGGCCATACACACAGGCCTTAGGACCTGGCCCTTCCGAGACTGGATACCGCCCAAGGGTGAGGACATAATCTTGCAGGGCTGGGAACCGATACCCAACTACCAGACGACGCTCGCCGAGATGATGCAGGCGGCGGGGTACGGGACCTACTTAGTGACGGACAACATGCACCAGTTCAAGCCCTCGTACAACATTCACCGGGGCTTCGACGTCTTCGACTTCTTCCGAGGCCAGACCACGGACAATTACAAGCCAGCCTGGACGTACCCAAAGGACAAGGTAGACCAGGCCCTTCTCAAGGGCAATGTCCCTGCCATGACGGGCCAGATGCGTCAGTACTTCGCGAACGTGAAGGAGAGGAAGACGGAGGCTGACTGGTTCTCACCCATGGTCTTCTCCCAGGCCGCAGACTACCTCGAAGTCTTGAGCGAGGGCGGACCTTTCTTCCTTACCGTGGACAGCTACGACCCGCACGAACCCTGGGACCCGCCCGAGAAGTACGTCAAGATGTACGACGACGAGCCCTACAACCTCAAAGAGCCGTTCTCGGTGATCTACGGTCCGAGCAGCTACTTGTTGCCGAGGGAGCTAGAGAGGATGAAGGCGCGCTACTCGGCTGAGGTCACTATGATGGACCGCTGGCTCGGCCGCTTCCTAGACAGGATGGAGGAGCTCAACCTCTTCGATAACACCCTCCTCATACTCCTCTCCGACCACGGCGTCGCCCACGGCGAGCACGGCTACACGGGCAAGCCAGACAACGTACTATGGCCCGAGGTTACCGACATACCGTTCCTAATAAGGCTCCCTGAAGGCAAGGGGGCAGGACAGACGAGCGACTACTACGCCTCGACCCACGACGTGGCCCCAACGATACTAAGCTTCCTCGGGATCGAACCCCAGCAGGAGCTGGACGGCCAGGACCTCTCCGTCGTGCTAGGAAGCGGGGAGCCCGAGGCAAGACCCCACTTCTCGATCGGCTACAACGACCATGTCTGGGCCCGCGACGACCGCTACGTCATGTTCAGCACCAACCAGGGCGCGGACGCCAAGCTCTACGACGTGCAGCAAGACCCCGGTATGCACAACGACATCGCAGGTAATGAGCCTAACATAGTCAAGCGGATGTTCGAAGGCTACATACTCAGAGACGCCGGCGGCCCACTCCCCACCTACGACTACGGCACCGCAGCAAGGTAGCCTGCTAATCCTTGGCCAGAGCGGCAACCCACTAAGGCTTCTGACCCGGTCGTTAGGGTCTGTCAGATCCAGGATCTTCTGCGAGGCGCGTTGATCGCGGGAGGCCAGAGACGCATGGCGGTGACGAAGATCCACGTGAGCAGCGTGACGATAAACAGGTAGTAGGCTACACCAGGCAAGAAAAGAA
>JACCSM010000608.1 GCA_013698525.1 Rubrobacteraceae bacterium | reverse complement strand
ATGCGAGCAGCATGGACCGACCTCGAGAAGATCATGGACGGGAAGCCCCACAACAAGTTACTCGCCACGCAACTCTTGCTGAGCCAGCGAGCACGCGGATTGCGGCCCGATGACCCAGAACAGTGGCCGCTCTACGCGGCCGCCACGCTACTGAGTGGGATGGTCATCCGCAGCGTTGAGGGTTGAACAACGTGCAAGATTGCGCATATCGATCCAACGCCACAACATGTGGTGTTGACTAGAATGCGTCGGGCATGGCTCAAGAGATCAGTTCCTACGCGCCGCTCTGCGTGATGAAGACCGACACCTGCGTCCGCTGGTCACATCCCAGTGGCACCTACTTCGTTCACCTGGTAGCAATTTCGCAAGAGCGTGGGCTGTCGCCGGGGTCGCCTAACGAACCGCGATCTTCTCAGGCGACTGGCGTTTCTCCTTTGGCTGTCTTTCCTTTCTCGTGCCGGGCTCGCCTACCACGAACCAGTACGCACCGATCAGCATGACGAGGAACAGGAGCAGCGCCACGGCGAACTCCAGGTACTCCACACTGACGCTCCCGCCCCCAAACAAAGTCAAGAGCGTGCCGGCAAAGCCGACGACCATCCCTATAGAACCCGTTATGAGTATTGTTTTCAGCATTGTCCTCCCACGACAATTCCCGTGAGTTTCTTGGTTCGGGTCTGCACGATCCGCCACGATAGCATACTCCAAATTACGCGCTGTCGGACGATCTGCTTGAGGAGGGGTAACCAGCCTATACCTACGGACTCTACGTCAACCGGCTGCTAGGCAGAGCGCAGGGTCGAATAAAGGGTCTACGGGCATGAAATCCTCGCAACACTCATTTGACGACACCGCGCTCGGTCGCCGGTGAAACAGCGACGCCGACCCTCCCACGCAGGCACAGTCGTACGGGAGGCTTCGATCACCTCCGCTGGACAAACCAATAATGGTAGGCTGTGTGTGTCTCTAGCGGAGCGTCTTCTGGGGGGGAGAGCCGCACTCGAAGGCTTCCAGAGCGAACAGATTCCGCAGGTATCGTAAAGGTGGCCTCCTGCCACCCTCTACCGGATGGCTGGAAGCCCCACTCTCCGACGTGCTCGCCATCGGCGTGCACCTGCAGGGAAAAAGGCTCACTCGTGGTGCGCATGACCACCCTGAGCGGACGGCCCGCGGAGAGATTCCCGACGGTTAATTCCTCGCTCCCGGCTACCCCACGCCCGGCGTCCACGACGACTCTTCCGCTAGGATAGGACTCCCGTAGAACGATGTTCTCGGGTTCGAGCCCGATCAGGGGCATGCGCATCTCGTAATCGTGCTCTCTCTCGCTTTCGAGGTCGGCGACGTCGAGGGTATCTCTTACTGTACCTTCGCCCCGGAGAGTCTCCCCGCTGTGAGCCAAGCTCCAGTCCGCCTTGAACACTACCACGTCACTTCCGCCGACGATTCCGGCGGTCTCGGGCCTGCTGGATAGGGAGAACCTCGCTATCTCCTGGTCCAATACCCCGGAAGCGTCGAAGCCCGGAAACCAGGTCGGGTAGAAAGCGAAGTAGTCCGGGCGCTTCTCCTCCGGCATCCTCTCCAGCTTCTCATAGAGGCTACCCACTCCGTTCCGGGTTGGCAGGGCTAGACCGTTGGAGGTAAGTCCTATCAGATCCACCGTGGGGTGACCACCGTAGTAGCGCATCGCTCCGGCGTCGTTTACCCCAACGTGGACGCCGGGTGGCAGATTCTCCCGTATCCAGTACCCCACGGTGACCTGCTGCTCCTTGATCTGCAGCGAATTCCCTCCTGTGGTCGCGGCCCATACCGGGAGGCCTAGCAGCGAGCACAGAACCGCAAAGGCGGCCAGCGCCTCGGGCAGCCAGGTTTTTCTTTCGAGGGTCCTAAGCGAGTAGAACCCTACCACCGCGAAGACGAGCGTGGGCGGGAAGAAAGGCAATAAATAGCGGTAGTGGTGCCACCCCCAGGGTGCGCCGGGAAGCCCCAAGATCGCTGTTGACGACATAGCCAGGACGAGCGCCGTCCCCGAAGCCACGGCAAACGTCCGGTATCGGGCATCCTTCATGGCCAGGTACAGGGTGCCCAGCACGCAGAAGAGTATCGCTCCGGGGAACAGGTAGTTCCCTGGCTCGAGCCCCGTGAGCACGGAGAGGCTCAACTTCGTGAGATTCTGAAACACCGCGTCCAGAACCTCGGTGGGGTAGAAGACCGGCTCATAAAGGAGGGATTTGGCCAGAACCCCGTTCTGGACACTGCTTCCGGTAGCTATTCTGTAGAACAGGTGTTGGGCCACCCCTGCAGCGAACGGAAGTAGCGCATACAGCAGCGCCGCCGCGGTACGGCTCGACGGCATGGGGCGATTTTTCCTAGAGTCTTTGAGAAGTTTCGACACAACCGCTCCCGTGATAACCAGGGCGAAAAGCAGGCCCTCGGGACGGGTGAAGGCGGCGAGGGCGGCAAGAATCGGCGTGAGCAGGAAACGTCCCGAGGAGAGTTCGCGGAGAAAAGCCAGGAGCGTTCCCAAGAGCAACACCGAAAACAGCGCCACCTCCATGCCGCTCGTAGCTCCCCAGGCAAATGCGCCGTTGGCGGCGATCAGGATGCCGCTCCAGAGCCCCGCATGCTCCCCGGCTAGGCTTCGACCGAGCTCGTAGCCCAAGAGGGCAGCGAGTGCGAACAACCCCGCCCCGAGGATTATCGCGAAAAAAAGCAGGTGACTGCCTGCGACCCCCAGGAAGTGTGCGGCTCCCAGTATGAGAACGTAGAGGAAGCTGCTGGCTCCGGTACTGACGGGATCACCGTCATTGTATCTGAACCATTCCCCTTCGCCGATCTGGCGCCCGTACTGAAGGTGGATGAACGTGTCGTCCAGGGGCGCGGAGATGTTGACCCCGTTATCTGAGACGTCGCCCCGGTTGTAGTACAGATTCG
>JACCSM010000517.1 GCA_013698525.1 Rubrobacteraceae bacterium | reverse complement strand
TCTCGGCGTGCCTGGAGAGAGTTATCGGTTGAAGTTTCGTTCGCTCCTTTGCGCGGACCCCATATTCGGGCGAGCGTCAGCGCGGCGAGCATCAGTCCGGCGAGGAGCGAGACCGCCGTCCCTACCCGCAGCGTCCACGACTCGTAGCGCAGCTCGACCGTGTGATCGCCGGCGGGAATCGGAACGGCGCGTAGCATATAGTCGCCGGCGTAGAGAGGAACCGAACGTCCGTCGACGTAGGCCTTCCACGCCGGGTGGTACATCTCGCTCATCATCAGTAGACCCGGAGCTCCAGTGTCGCTCTTCAATTGGATCCGCTCGGCGTCGTACGACACGACCGAGGTCTGGTCGGCGGAAGGCTCGTCGGGCTCGGCGAGTTTCGGCGGTCGCCGTTGCAACAGGGCCATGCGACGAGGATCTACCGCACCGGAACTCAGCAGTTTCAGCGCTTCTTCTTGCGTGGTCTCTCTGGCCGAGTGGACTATCCAGGCCCGCGGGAGCGCATCGCGGTTCTCCAGCACATCCACCCGGTCGTCGCTGTATACACTCGGATGGGCGTCCTTCAACGCTCGCAGTGCAGACTGGTCCTGCATCACGACCCTGGGAACGATGATGTATCGAACGTTGAGGAGATCCAACAGGGGAGAGTCCAGCCCGCTCCGGTACACGTCCGTGTCGTGATAACCCTGGGAGAACCCGTTGAGTGCCACTATGTACTTGTCGTAGCGGGCGAAGTGGACGGCGTTGTAACCTTGAATGCTCTGCAACCCCATCGGGGTCGCAAGGTTGCTGGCCAGAAGCGCGTTGTTATCCTGGTCCGTGAACCAGTTGTTGTAATGGTGGCTTCTTCGGCCGTTGTCCCCGAGGTGGGGACCGTAGCCGAAGTAGCGGGCCGATCCGTCTGCGGTCTCCGACCTAAGGAACTTCGCCGCCCCCGTGGGCTCGTAATACCGGCTAAGGTCTATCTTTACTAGCCGTTTCCCCGCCTCGGCTGTCGCGCGATCCGCGACGGTCTCCCTGCCCGCTGTGAATAGGTCGACGAACACCACGAGGATTACCAGGAACGCCGCGACCCGGCGCCCCACCGGTGTGAGAGCATAGACCACCACACACGCGATGGCGACGACGAGAGCCAATAGCGAAGCTACGGGAATTACCACGCCTAGGTCGGTCAGGAGCGAACTCTGGGCGTTTCCCAGTCCTACCGCTCCTGTTTCGAGGGTTCCATCATTGTTGAGAGGTATCCCGAGACGGGTTACCAGAAAGAGCGAGGCCACAACGGGGAGGGCGAGTAGGGCGCCGGCGCTTCTGCCCCGCTCTCCAAGAGAGCTTAGTGTGGCGCCGGCCAGTAGGGCGAACGCGAGGTAGAGGATCACCTTTATCCGCTCGGGGCCGTGTGGATGTATCGACTCGAAACCGGGCAACAGGTGGTAAAGCACCGAATGCAGCAGCGTGACGTCCCGACCCGCCAGGGTGAGAGTAAAGAGCAAGAGGCCGACGAAGAAAGGCACGGCGTGCCGTCCGCGGACGATAAAGGGCGCCACGAGGGCCAGAGCCAGGGTAGTCAAACCGGGGTAAACGAGGCCGGGTACCAGCAACCTCTTCCCGTCATCGGCCTTCCATCCCCCCCAGGCGGCCCTTACTCCTTCGATGTTGGCGTACCCGCTCGATAGGCTCGATAAGGTCTGGTACTCCAGCCTGGGGAGTAACCCTGCGGCGGCGAGTCCGAACCCGAAGATGAGCACGGCGGCGCCATGCAAGAAGAGCCCAAGGATCCGGCCGTGAATACCGTGGACGTTCTCCGGCGGGAACACGAGCGTGCGGTAGACCACGTACCCACCCAGGGCGAGCAGGGCGTAGTAGGAGCCCTGTCCCGGCCACGCGGCCAGTATCTGGCTCAGCGCCAGACCGGAGATACCCCACCAGAGACCTCGATCCAGCCAGCGGGAGCTCCGTATGGCCAGCTCTGCGCCTAGGATCGCGAGCGGCAGCCACACCATGACCTGGGCATACGGAGAACAGCACAGGTTGCGCCAGTACATGAAACCGTTGAACTCGTAAGCCACCGCCGCCAACATGGAGCCAGCCACATTTATGCCGAGTGTCCGCGCAAGAGCGTACGTGAAGAGTCCCGCGAGCAGCAGGTGGACGAACACGAAGCTACTGGCCGCAGCCGACAACGGCATGATGGTGAACAGGATCATGGCCGGCAGGTAGGTCCAGCCGGAGAGGGGGTCTCCGGCGAAAGGAGCCCCGGAGAACTGGCTTGGGTTCCAGGCAGGTATGTCCAAGGAACGCAACCTCTCACCCAGGTACGAATACCAGGGGTAGTACTGGGTGATGGGGTCCTTGCTTACCACGACCCCACCCCTCACCAGGTCCCACACCGCGATCAGAGTGAGGGTGAGGAGTAAGAGTACGCAGGCAAGATCTTTGTAGCGTTCGGCGCCAGGGACTAGCCTGGAACGGAAAAACTTGGTCAAGGTCACTGGCCGTCCTGTCCTGATCCTTCTTAGCAACCGGCGTATTGGTACCACGTACCTCGCCACTGCTCCAGGACACTCCGTTGCTGCGATTCGATCAGGGTCCGGCTACCTTTCTCTTGTTGACACCTCTAGGGTAAGGGACGGAAACGATAAGAACCTTAAGGTATCTTACAAGAAGCTTACATCGGAGTACGAAGGTCCGTAGTCCGGGAGGGCACATGGATGCAGCACCGAACTCCTTGGCGCATCCAGGGGCATCGTGGAGTCCGTACCGTGGACGACGTTTACCGATCCCGAGGTCGCGCGCCGGCCTCACGGAAGCCGAGGCACGCCAGAACCACCGAGCAGCAAGAATGAGCATGAGCGTCATGCCGATGGAACGCGTGGATCGCGCCATGGTTCAAAACGATACCGAGGACTTTATCAAGGTCGTGCACAAGAAGGGCGGAACCGTTGTTGGCGTGACCGTGGTTGCCGAACGAGCTGGTGAAATCATCCACGAATGGGTACTGGCAATTTCGAATGGCTTGAAGATGCGTGACCTGGCGGGCACCGTCCACGTCTACCCAACCTACTCGATAGCCAACCAGCAACTGGCCTCCGACTACTCGCTCGCCTCTTTCCTGGGAGGAAGGGCTGGCAACGTTCTGAGAAGGCTTGGAGGCCTGAAGTAACGACGGTCCACTCCGAGCGCGTACGGAGAAAGTGGCAGGACTCTTCCTGTGTCTGTCAAACGAGAGCACAAAGAGCTGAGGCAATTACGACCTCGGTAGGTCAGCGATCGCTACTCGATCAAGGAGAGCGGGTACATCACCCCGAGGTATACCCCGACAATTTCTTGCTCCCCGAATAGGCAATGATCCCGTGATGTTACCAAGCGTCGCAGAAGCGCATCGAGGGCGCTACGAGCGAATCTTAGAGGCTGCCTTTTCTGCGAAGGTCGCATTTTCCGTATGGGCTTTCGGGATGGTTTTGTACACTCTTCGTCGGTTCTTCGCGGTAGGCCGCCGGCATACGTCGCCCAAGAAATTCTCCGGAGGGATTGCCCTGGAAGCGCAAGCGACGAGGAGACCCTTTCCCTGCTCGCCGGCACTCCCGGCGACGATCCGTGTGCCACGGTCTACGGGGAGTGGCGCGAGCTGGAGGCGAGCAGAATCCAGAGTAAGATCTTCAACGCCGCCGGCGGCCGCGCAGCCTTCCGTCGTGGCTGCCCACGGAGTGACGTCCTACAAACGCGGGGGAAAGCGTTACCCTGCGGTCCTCGCACGCGGCGAGTTCCACGGCCTTCGCGGTGGCGCCCGTGGCGCTGAAGGCGGCCGTTAACGAGCGGTCAGGCCGCCGCAGGAGCAACAGATCTGGGTCTCGTTCCAGGTGGTAGCCTGGCGGTAGGCTCGGCTCCAACCTCCCCCGCTTTCAGTCGACCGTCGTAAGGTTAGACACCGTACCTTGTGTCCTAGATTACGCGAATCCCGAAGCGGCCCGTCCCGGGGATCCCCGGGACGGGCGCGTACGGATAGTGGAGCCAGGAGAGGCAAATACTCCTCCAACCAACCCCCGTGCTTAGAAGTCGAATGAGGCTATACCGCCGACCTGCTCGCCAGCAGGAAGCCCCTTGCCCGCCCGATCGATGCGGGTCAGCCCGCCGTCGTCCTGGACGCGGTAGGCCTTGACGTTGCCCTCGATCGTGTTGAGCGCGTAGAGGTAGCGGCCACCCTCGGCCAGGGTGATGTCCGCCGATCCGACGCCCACCTGGGCGGCCTGGCTCTCGAGAAGAGTCATGCTGCCGTCGGGGTTGAGCCGGAAGCTAGAGATCGTGCCTCTGCGAGCAGACTGGGGGGCTGTGAGGAAG
>JACCSM010000515.1 GCA_013698525.1 Rubrobacteraceae bacterium | reverse complement strand
GGTCCTGGCACGGGCGAAGGAGGTCTTCCCGAACCTCGTGGGTGCAGAATGCCTCGCAGGTTGCCGTCACGTCCCCTCCAAATCTGCTTTTGGGCACCTGGGTGAGCGTCTCCGCGCGTTCCTGGCCGACTCTGATAGGGATTAACGAGTCGGCCGACTCTAGTGGTCGAGGCTCGCGGCACTCTCTCGCCTCAAGTCGACTAAACTGCGGACCGTGAGCGAGCGATATGAGGGACCACTTTGGGGAGGAAGGTTCGGAGCCTCACCGGCCGAGGCCTTCGAGCGTCTCAACGCCTCCATCCCCTTCGACATCCGTCTCGCTCCTCACGACATACGTGGCTCCATCGCCCACGCGAGGATGCTGGGGGCGCAGGGGATCGTCTCTGATGAAGAGTCAGCGACCCTGGTGCTGGGGCTCGAAACGGTGCTACGGGAGGTCGAGGATGGGGCGTTCTCGTGGGATCTCTCGGACGAGGACGTGCACACGGCGGTCGAGCGCAGGCTGAGGGACCTTGTGGGCGACGTGGCGCTCAAACTGCACACGGGCCGCAGCCGCAACGATCAGGTCGCCCTCGACCTTCACCTCTTCGTCAGGGATGCGGCCGAACGGATAGGGGCTGGTCTGCTCGCCGCGATGCGGTCGCTAGTCGGGGTGGCCGAGACAGACGGGAACCTCGTTCTACCCGGCTACACCCACCTTCAGCGCGCACAGCCGATCCTGCTCTCCCACCACCTGCTCGCCCACTTCGAGGCCTTCAAGCGGGACCTGCGGAGGCTGGAGGCCGCCAGGGAGGCCGCCGGGGTCTCGCCGCTCGGGGCCGCCGCGCTCGGGGGGACGCCGCATCCCGTAGACCCCAGGCTCACCGCTGAGGAACTGGGGATGGAGCCGTTCACCAACTCGCTCGATGCCGTCTCGGAACGGGACTTCGTCATGGATCTCCTCTACGCCTGCGCCGTGCTCGGCATGCACCTGAGCAGGCTCGGAGAGGAATGGGTTCTGTGGACCAGCGCCGAGTTCGGGTTCGCTACCTTAGGCGATGCGTACTCTTCCGGCTCATCCATCATGCCCCAGAAGAAGAACCCCGACGCCTACGAGTTGATGCGCGGCAAGAGTGGCCGCCTCATCGGGGACCTGAACGCGGTCCTGATCACCCTAAAAGGCCTCCCGCTCGGCTACTCGAAGGACCTGCAGGAGGACAAGGAACCTCTGTTCGACGCTGTCGACTCGGTGCTGGCGATGCTCGCCGTCCTGCCCGAGATGCTGCGTACGGCGCGCTTCCACGGCGGACGGATGGAGGAGGTGGCCGGGGGTTTCGCCCTCGCGACGGAGCTTGCGGACTTCCTCGCAGCAAAGGGAGTTCCTTTCAGAGAGGCACATCACGTTGTCGGGAGGCTCGTTGGGAGGTGCGAGGAACTGGGAGTGTCGCTCGAGGACGTGCCGCAAGGCGAGCTGGCGGCGGCGCATCCTGCGCTCTCGGACGTGCCGGAAGGGCTGCTTACGCCGCAAGGGAGCGTGCGGAACAAGATCTCCCCCGGCTCCACCGCCCCCGCCTCCGTCGGGGAGCAGCTCAGGCAGGCGAAGGCGTTTCTCGAGACTATGGGAGGCCTTCCGAAGGGCCAGAACGGCCCCACTTTCAGAAAGGAGTGATGGATGCGGATAGTACAGATGTCCGATGTTCACGTTGGTTCGGGGCTGTTTCGGCAGGACCTTCTCGAGGCCACCATCGAGGAGAGCAACGCTCTGGAGCCTGATCTCGTGGCCATTGTGGGGGACCTGACAATGGAGGGATACCGCTGGGAGTTCGAGGAGGCGAAAGACTACTTTGACCGTCTGGAGTGTCCGAATGTCATCTACGCGATGGGCAACCACGACGCCAAGAACGTCGGCTACAGGCACTTCGAGGAGTTCTTCGGCATAAGGGAGAGGTCGGCCCAGATCCCCGTCCCCGAAGGAGAGGCCAAGGTCGTCGCGCTCGACTCGACCAAGCCGGATCTCGACGAGGGAGAGGTCGGGCGCGAGCACTACGGCTGGCTCGACTCGGAGTTCCGCGGTTGGGACGGTGGGCCGAGGATACTCATGATCCACCACCACATCCTCGC
>JACCSM010000495.1 GCA_013698525.1 Rubrobacteraceae bacterium | reverse complement strand
TGCACCCACGACATGGGCGAGGCCGAGGAGCTCTGCGACCGCGTCGGCATCATGATGGACGGGAAGATACTGGCCCTCGAAGAAGCCGAAGAGCTCAAGCGCCGCTATGCCGAGAACGGAAGCGTGCCCACGATGGAGGAGACGTTTATGGCCGCGACAGGCTACTCCGTCGAAGAGGCCAGTGCGGAAGGAGATTAGGAAAGGCATGCACAACAGGCTCAAGCCCCGATGGCTGGTCGAGATGATCGCCGTCTGGGGCTACGTACAACGGAACTACTTTCTGACCAAACGGTACTTCATGTGGGAGGTCGTCTGGCTAACTTTCACCACCGTCAACGCCATGTCCATAACCTTCATCGGGGCCGGGGCGGCCCAGCGGCCCGGTGCCGAGGCCATCAACATTCAGGAGTACATGACATTCTTGCTCATCGGGGCGTTGATCTGGAGCTACCTGTCGATGATCTTCGACATCCTCTCCGAGACGGTGCAGTGGGAGCGGTGGGAGGGAACGATAGAGTACACGTTCATGAGCCCGACGAGCCGGGTCACCCACCTGCTGGGCATGGGCGTCTATGCAGTCGTCTACGGCATCATCCGCACCGCAATCGTCCTCGGCGTCGCCATGCTGGCGTTCGATCTCGACCTCTCGGAGGCCAACTACTGGGCCGCCCTGGTCGTCCTCGCCGTGTGCAGCATCTCGCTCGTTGGCTTCGGGGTAGTCGCCGCCGTGATGCCGCTGCTCTCCCCCGAGAAGGGCCAGCAGGTGACGTACATCGTCTCGGCCCTCCTGCTCCTCGTCTCGGGTGTCTACTATCCCATCAAGGTGCTCCCCGAGTGGATGCAGGTTATGGCGCAGTTCTCGCCGGTTACGTACGCGCTCGAAGGATCCCGCGCGGCGCTCCTGGGCGGCGTCGGCCTCTCGCAACTGTGGGGCAGCATCTGGCCGCTACTCGTCATGGGTGTGGTCTTCGTGCCGATGGGACTCTTCGTCTTCCACCTCGGCGAGAACTACGCCAAGCGGACCGGAAAGCTCAAGCGAAGCGGGTAAAAAGAGGTGTCAGGCTTCAGGTATCAGGTTTTTGCTGACGGCTGATGCCTGTAGCCTTAATCCAAACCCTCGTAGATCTCGTCCAGGGATAAGTCTGTCTCCGGGCAGGGGACGGAGGAGCGTCCCTCGTCTACGAGATCGCCCCGGCGCCATACGCCGTCCTCGCCCCTGAGGTGGCACCCGACCCATCTCCGATCTTGGGAGACGATCAGGTACGCTCTGAGGCCGGGCATGCGCTTGTGGGCCGCGAGCTTCTCGCGTCGGTCTGTCGTCTCGGTGCTCGGCGACACCACCTCTACCACTAGACAAGGGTCGTCTTCGACGTGCGGGTCGTCCCCCTCAGGGCCGCAGGCCGCCATCACGTCCGGGTAGTAGATGACGTCGTCCGATACGCGCAGCTTGACACTCTCAGAATACACCCGGCAAGCGTCGCCGCGTGCGGCCCCCCAGAGACGGCCGAAGGTGTTGCCGATGATCGTGTTGTGCCGCTTTGTAGCGCCGACCATCGCGAAGATCTCGCCGCCGACATACTCGTGGCGGACCGTGGCCGACTCTTCGAGCTTCAAGTATTCATCGACTGTAAGAGAACCGTGGGGCTCGAGGCGCTCCGCCATGCGTATAGTGTAGCGTAACGCGCGTCCGTCCTAAACGATCATATTGGCCCGAAGCTGCTTCCAAAATTCCGCCGCGCGGACCGACCGGCCCGCCAGTGAGGCCTTATCACGGACATCGGCTGCCTGGGTTGGCGTACTTCTCGTCCTGGCGGGCGCGGTAGAACTCGCCGCGGTTCATGGCTGGTTTGCCTGGATGGGTTGCGGTGTGGACCGCCAGGTAGCGATCGTAGGCGTTCTCGCCGGAGATCTCCTTCAGGTAGTCCCAGATAGACCGTACAGTGTTCGTCATACCTACCTATCTGGCCCCGACGGGCTCCCGTTCGATCTCGTTGCCTTCCGAGTCGAGGTGGGATTCCTGCCAGGGCGCCTCACTCATCTCCGGCTCCTTGCCGCCCCGGATCAGGCCGAACCACAGGCGGGCCGCGTCCCCGATCACGATGATGATCGCGACTGCGAAGATGATGGAGAGCACCCCGTCCACGGTTGTGTTCACCAGGATCTGACGCGCGTCATCGATGCTCGCGGCACCCAGCGCTGCCATGGTGTCGTTCAGCTGGCCGGCCTGTATAGACTGCTGGGCGGCTGCTCTCTGGGCGAAGAAGCCGATGGCGGGGTCGGTGGAGAAGATCTTCTGCCAGCTAGCCGTAAGCGTCACGGCCGCGTCCCAGGCGAGCGGCAGCCCCGTAACCCAGGCGTAGCGAAGCTTGCCCATCTTTATGAGGATCGTCGTACCGACCGTCAGGGCGACGGCGGCCAGGAGCTGGTTGGCGATGCCGAACAGGGGGAAGAGCTGGTTGATGCCCCCTAATGGGTCGTTCACGCCGGCCCAGAGGAAGTAGCCCCAGCCGGCGACTATGAGGGCGCTGGCTATGATGTTGCCAGGCAGCCAGGAGGGGCGGGCGAAGGGCCTCCAGACGTTGCCGATGAGGTCCTGGATCATGAACCGCCCGACCCTGGTTCCGGCGTCCACGGTCGTCAGGATGAACAGGGCTTCGAACATGATGGCGAAGTGGTACCAGAACGCCTGCAGGGCTGCGCCGAAGATGCCGGTAACCCCGGCGAAGATCGCGGATATTCCGACCGCGAGCGTCGGCGCGCCGCCAGTCCTGCCGACGATGGAGTCCTCACCGACGGCGTTGGCCGTGCTCTGGAGTGTCTGGGGGCTTACGGAGAACCCGAAACCGTTGACGGCCTGGGAGGCTGACTGGACGGTATCCCCGAGGAGCGCCGGGTTGGCGTTCATCGCGAAGTACACGCCGGGGTCGAGCGTGACAGCGGCGATCATGGCCATCACCGCCACAAACGACTCAACGAGCATCGCGCCGTAGCCGATCGGGTGCACCTGCGACTCTTTCTGGATCAGCTTGGGTGTTGTTCCCGACGCGACGAGCGAGTGGAACCCCGAGAGTGCCCCACAGGCGATGATTATGAACACGAACGGGAAGAGCGAGCCGGCGAAGACCGGCCCCTGGCCGTTGAAGGCGAACTCCGTAAAGCGGGGCATGTTCATCGGGGGAAGTGTTATGGCTATCCCGACGGCGAGCAGGGCTATGGTCCCGATCTTCATGAAGGTCGAGAGGTAGTCGCGGGGCGCCAGAAGTACCCACACCGGCAGGACCGAGGCTACGAAGCCGTAGACTATGAGGGCGAAGGTGAGCTGGTTCGGGGTAAACGTCCACGCCTCCGCGTAGGGGGAGCTCTCGGAGATCCAACCTCCCCCGATGATGGCGAGTATCAGGAGGCCGATGCCGATTATCGAGACTTCGAGGACCCGCCCAGGGCGCAGAAAGCGCAAGTACACGCCCATCAGCACGGCTATGGGTAGGGTCATCGCGAGCGAGAACGCGCCCCATGGGGACGCTGCGAGCGCGTTGACCACGACGAGGGCTAGAACGGCGAGAAGGATCACCATGATCGAAAGCACCGCGATCAGGGCCGCCGCTCCTCCTACGGGCCCGATCTCTTCTCGCGCCATCTGCCCGAGGCTCTTGCCGTCCCTGCGCATCGAGAAGAAGAGCGTCGTCATGTCCTGCACGGCGCCAGCGAGGATGACGCCGACGATGATCCAAATGGTCCCTGGCAGGAAGCCCATCTGGGCCGCCAGGACCGGCCCGACGAGCGGACCCGCCCCGGCTATGGCCGCGAAGTGGTGCCCGAAGAGCACCCGCCGGTCCATCGGCTCAAAGTCCCGCCCGTTGTTGAGCCGTTCGGCCGGCGTCGCCCTGGAGTCGTCGGTCTCGAGGACCTTTTTCTGGATGAACCTCGCGTAGAACCTGTAGGCGATGGCGTAGGAGGCGATGGCCGCGAAGAGCAGCCAGCCCGCGTTTACGGTCTCCCCGCGGGAGAGCGCCAGCACCCCCCAGCAAATTGCTCCCACGAGGGCGACGCCCAGCCAGACACCGTACCGACGAATGCTATTCCCCATGATCCCTCCTGCCCTTCCCTAAGGCTCTTACGCGATAGGTTGGCATCCTAGCACAACGAAAAACCGCGCGGAAAGTCGAGGGTGAAACAGGTCAACAGCCCGCCCCTAGAAACGGGTGCGCAGGAGCTGTGGCGCGGTGAGGCAGACGGCGAGGGCCATGACCGCGCAGATGAGGACCGGGTAGAAGATGGCCTCGAACGGGGCCGTGCCCGTCGTCAGGCCGA
>JACCSM010000492.1 GCA_013698525.1 Rubrobacteraceae bacterium | reverse complement strand
TCGGCGCGATGGGCATGGCCGCCGTCAAGGATACGGTACTAGGCACCGTCACCGAACGCGTCGTCAGGCGTCTGGAGAAGGCTGACACCCTGATCGTCAAGGACCTCGATCGCAGTCCCTTCGAGCATATCGTCGTCGCCGTTGACGGATCGGCCAAGTCGCTCGGCGGCCTCAAGCGGGCGATAGAGCTCGCAAGGGAGTTCGGCGGAACCGTCGAGGCCATAAGCGTCTTCGATCCTTACTTCCACTACGCGATGTTCCACTCCATAGCCGGAGTTCTTTCCAGCAAGGCCCAGAAGGTCTTCCGGTTCAAGGAGCAGGAGAAGCTGCACGAGGAGATCATCGACTCTGGACTCGCCAAGATCTACACGGCGCACCTGGAGATAGCCAGGAAGATCGCCGAGGACGAGGGCGTGGACCTCAAGACGACGCTACTTGCGGGCAAACCTTTCGAGCAGACGCTGAAGTACGTGGGCGAGGTAAACCCGACGATGGTCGTTATGGGCCGCATCGGCTACCACTCGGACGACGAGATGGACATCGGCGGCAACACCGAGAACATGATGCGTTGCCTGCCGACGAACGTCCTCATAACCAACTACGAGTACCAGGCTCCCGACCTCTACACCGCGGAAGAGCACATGACCTGGACGAAGGAGGCACTGGAGCGTCTCGACCGCATCCCAGGCTTCGTCGTCGGCATGGCGACGGGCGCCATCATCCGCTACGCCATAGAGAAGGGCTACACGGTAATCACCACGGGCGTCATCGACGAGGTCATAAAGAGCATCCTCCCCCCAGGTGCTATGGAGTCGATGCGCGCCATCGGAGACCAGATGCGCGAGGCCGAAGCGATGGGCGAGGACAAGCCAATAGACTCCCTGTTCAAAGACTTCGACGAGCGCACCGCCGACAAGGCCAACGGGACCAACGGCCACAAAAATGGCGCGAACGGCAGCGACGCGGCTGCGAAGCAGGAGATCTTCGAGGCTGGTCGCGGCGGTTTCGGCAAGAGCGAGGAGCAGGGCGACATCGAAGGCATCTCGGCCGAGGTGCGGGAGGAGATCCACCGTTCGGCCCAGGGCCAGGACCGCTTCGAGTGCGATGTCTGCCACTACGTGGCCAAGGGCAAACCCGCGAAGTGCCCTGTCTGCGGCTCGGGTCCCGTTCACTTCCACGCCGTGGACGCCGACATTGCCACGACCGCAGGGGACGAGAACCTTAACCTCTCTGAGGTCTACGACGGCCGCGAGCTGCACTGGACCGAGGCTGCCACTGACCTGCTCCACTCCCTCGAAGAGTGGCAAGAGAAGCGCCGCGTCAAGGCGCGCGTCGAGAAGAGCGCGCTCAAGAAGGGCTACACCACGATCACGCGCGAGTACGTCGAGCAGCAGTACCGTGAGGAGACGGGCCGCGAGGCCCCCGAGGTCGAGTCCGGAGGCTGCCCCGTCAGCCACGCCAAGGAGCAGGTACAGGAGTCGAGCGGAGCCTCGTGTCCCATCGACCACAGCGCTTTCCAGAAGGCCGGCGCCGACGTCCCTGAGGGCGGCTCGAAAGAGTTTACTTGGACCGGCGACGCCATAGAGCGCCTGGAGCGGGCGCCCAAGGGCTTTATGCGGAACATCTCGCGCAACATGACCGAGAAGCTCGCCCGCGAGCGCGGCACGACGCACATAAACCTCGCCCTCGTCGAGGACTCGCTCACAGGAGCGCGCACCACGATGGAGGACGTCATAACAGGCAAGGTCTCCATCGCTGACCTCGCCAGGGACACAGGAGAGAAAATAGAAGCCGAAGATGGCGAGGCCCCGCACCCGCCGATGACCGTAAGGATGGTCTGCACCACCTGCGGCGAGGAGTTGCAGGGTGTCCAGCCCCCCGAGGAGTGCCCCGTCTGCGGGGCCCCCGGAGAGGATTTCGAGCAGGGGTAGGTATCAGCACTTTAGCCTGTCACCTCGCCGCTACGGCGGCTCGTCAGCAAGAACCTTCGTGTCGCCCTGTGCGGTCGCATAGGTCCTGCGGGGAAGCGCTATGTCCGGGCAAGGCTCGAACTACAGAACGCTGACTAGCTGAAACGCTGAAGTGCTGACTGGCTGGTGGCTACGGGCATCAGCCGTCAGGCAACCTGTAGCCTGAAGACCGAGACCCCGGTTCCAGGGACCGGGGTTCTTCGTGGATCTCGAATCTTCGGATCGTCCCCGCGCGTATACTCCTTAGGGGCGATTGCAGAGGCGGCGTCCCGCAGACAGAGGAGAAAAAGGCCGCGCTCGGATCTTGAGTGGAAGCAGTATGGAGAGGTCCTTGATAGGGCACCGGAGCAACGAGGCTCGCGGAGGGGCCGAAGAGGGCAACCTTAGGGAGGCGCCTGCGCTGTGTTGACACGGGTTCTGGCGGTGCTTGGCGTTGGGGTGTGGTGCAGTTTCATCCTGCTGGTGTCGGTAGTGTTCGTGATCGACAGGGGACTGGCCGATGTTGGCATAGTCTGGGTGGCCGTCCTTGGTATCGGGGTTGCGGCTCCCGTACTCCTCCTGAGGCAGATCAACCGCGCGATAGCGGCGCACGAAGAGTCCCGTCGTTCCGTCCCTGATACGAGGGAGAAGGAGAAAGAGCTCCTTGGCGCCTTGGAGGAGCAAGGGAAGCTCACCCCCGCCACGGCCGCAATGCGAACCTCGCTCACCGTTGATGAGGCGTCGAAGATGCTCCATACGCTGGCCCGCAAAGGACACCTGGAACTGCGAATGGAGGAAGGCGTCACGGCCTACGCCCTGAGCGAGCGCGACAGGAAGGGTCTGCCGGGAGGGGACTCCACATCCCCGTCGGGAGCGGAGGATGGCGAAGCACCAGGCCGGCTCGTCGCGCATGACCCTCTCGAAGATCCGTTGAGCGAGCGCGAGGTCGAGGTGCTGAGCCTCCTCGCCTCGGGCAAGACCAACTCAGAGGTAGCCGGGGATCTCTTCGTCTCCGTGGGCACCGTCAAGAGCCACACAGGCAACATCTACCGCAAACTCGGCGCAAGGAACCGCACCGAGGCCCTCACCAAGGCGCGCGAGCTCGGCCTGATTCGGTAGCATTTTCTTCGGGCCTGTTGGCGCTTCCTCCAACACGCTGGAGCTCTCCGATCCAGCGCGGGAATAAGCCTCCCCATCCCGCAACGGGCCACTAATGAACCCCGATGAACCACCCAGATCTGCCTTTCGGCCGATGCGCTTGCGACCGGTTCAGCCGTACCTTCAGGGTGAGACGTAAGCAACCGGCAAGGAGGCCCCCGCAATGTCCCGTGTTGTAGAGACCCCGAGTGGTCCAGCGCGAGTCGAGGCGATCGTGACGCCACCGAAACGAGGGACGACGATGACCAGGCTATCCGTCCCTGTTCGTTTGGCCCGAATCGGCTACGCCCTGCTCTCCTCGGTCTTCGTCGCCTGCGTCCTGGTCCAGGTGTTCTTCGCCGGCATGGGAGCGTTCGGGGCGGACTGGGCCTGGCACCTGACCTTTGCGCACTTCCTGGAGCTGCCGCCTCTGCTGATGATGCCCTTGGCTTTCGTCGGACGTTTGCCGTGGGGGCTGAGGCTGCTGCCCCTCGGTCTGGTGGTCCTGATCGGCGTGCAGTACGCCATCGCCGACGTCACCGTACCGACGGCGGCCCTGCACCCGGTAAACGCGCTACTGATCTTCTGGGCGAGCCTCTTCATCGCCAGGCGGGCGTGGGCTGCCGTGGCCGGGCAGAGGAAGGGGTGATCCATTCGTGAAAATCTCGCGCGGGGAGTTCTTGCGGCTGGGACTCGCAGGCGCAGTGACGCTCGCCCTCCCTTTCGGCGCGTCCGCTTGCTCCGGATCTGGCGAGGGCTCGACGGGGACGATGTTGCAGAGCAAGGCGAAGCTGCCCGAGCCGTTTATGGTGCCACTGCAGGTGCCCCCGGTGCTGGAGCCCGCACGCTCCGACGTGGACACCGACTATTACGAGATGGTTCAAAAGGTTGGCAAGGC
>JACCSM010000448.1 GCA_013698525.1 Rubrobacteraceae bacterium | reverse complement strand
CGCATTGGCCGCCGTGGTGGCCCTCCCTCTGAGCCTTTTTGCAGGCCTGGCGCGACGCCGCTATTCGAAGATGAGATGACTCCGACTGTTCCTGAGGGGGCCAGCACCATATATATCGCCGGGAGGTGAGGCTGAAATGACAGCGTCTGGTACGCAGGCTATGGAAAACAGGATTCTACCCGTGGAAATCGGGGCCAAGAGAAAGGAGAAACGGAATGTCGGTCGAGGAAAACAAGGCCACCTTCCGGCGCTACGTCGAGGAGGTCTGGAAGGAAGAGCGGCTGGATATCGTGGACGAGGTCTTCGCCGAAAAGTATCTCTCCCACCAGTCCGACGGCTCCGTCTTGGAGCGTGGCCCGGAGGACGTCAAGAAGTTCGTCGTGGAGTACCGCTCCGCTTTCTCGGACATCGAGAACGTCGTCGAGGACATGATCGGTGAAGACGACAAGGTCGTGACCCGCTGGACGCTGCGCGCCACCCACACGGGCGATTTCCGTGGCATTCCCGCCACCGGGAATCGCACCGACATCACGGGCATGGGCATCTTCCGGTTCTCGGAGGAGGGCAGGGTCGTGGAGAGTTGGGATAGCCTCGACCAGCTCGGCATGATGCGGCCGCTCGGCGCCATCCCCGAGCCGGAAGAGGCTGGAGCCTGAGGATGAAGATCGAGCGCGTCACCTTCGCCCTCGGTGTGTTGGCGGGGGCCCTGATCGGGGGCCGCGCCATCAAGGCTTATGACTGGCGCACCGAATGGAACATCTCCGCGCCGCTGCCCGTCGTCTACGAAGCCATGACCTCGCGGGCGGCGGTGCGCGAGTGGTGGCCGGACATGGAGCTCGTCGAGGACGGCCGGACAGACGACCTGCGGGTCGGCCAGCACCGTATCTTTCCGGGAGAAGCCGGACGGCACGCGCATCACGTTCAACTGGTACGTGCGCCTCACCAATCCGGCTTTCAACCTCCTGGGGTACGTCGCCGAAGGCATGTACCGCCACAGTCACGACAGCGTAATGGACTCGGCAGAGAAGGGGCTCTCGGAATATTGCGGCCGGCGGGCGACTCCCTGAGATGAGCGAGCTGCTGATGGAAGCCGGTTTCGCAAAGGTGCGCGTCGCCGACCAGCCACTCCCCACACGCTTCGTCGTGCCGACGTAGTAGGGTAGATAAGAGCGACATCCCCTCCGACACGGTCGTCCTGACCATGCCAGCAAGGATGGGAGTGGCCGAATGGTGACACGAGCCGTCATGGCGCTGGACGCTCCTTCTTCTCGGACCCGGAAAACGTGGTCGGGAAAGCCGGAGCCCCATCCAACGAATGTCTTTCAGAAAACTATTGACACCATTGATACAAATATTTACGCTGCCAGCTTACACGGTAAATCAACGAGTCAAGGAGAGGACGATGGGGCGCGCGGGCCTGGCTTTGGTGACGGTGGCGGTGATCCCCGTCCTGTCGGCTGGGGCGGCGGTTGCGGCGGTAAAGTTCGGGACTGATAGCTTGGATGAGCTTTTCGGCACCGGCGGCTCCGACGTGCTCTATGGTCGTAGTGGCAGCGACTTCGTAGAGGGGTGTGGAGGGAACGACATTCTCTATGGCGAAGAATTACTCGGTCTCGAACCGAGGGCCGAGACCGACGATGGCGAGGACGTTATGCATGGCGGCGATGGGAACGACGACATCGTCTCCTTCGATGTTAGGTCCAGGCTGGCATTGTTTTCTGCGGCGGCAAGGACAGGGTCTTCGCCGACTTCCGGGACCGGGTCGCGGACGATTACGAGAAGGTTTTCAGACGGAGAAGTCAGGCGGACAGAACCGCACGCCAGAAAGAGAGCATCATAAAGGGAGTGGGCATCATAAGGTTCGTGTTGTTGGGAGCCGCCGGGTTCGGCGTCGGCGGGGCTCTCGCAGGCATCTTTGGCGCTTTCGTCGCTATCCCGGTTGCGGGGGCGGTCGGCGGAGCGGCGTTGGGCCTGGCCTTGAGGGATCGGAGAAGACTCGTGGTCCTGGCGCTGGCGGGCGCTCTGGGGATGTTCCTCGGGCTTCTCGCAGTGCTTACCCTGGGTTCATTCGTGAACTACTCCACGGTGGTAATAGGGCCAGTCTTCGGGGCCGTGCTCGGAGCGTCGCTGGGCGTGGCTTTCCTTGATGCGAGGAGGGTCTTGATCCTGACGCTGGCCGGAGCGGTGGGGTTCGGCATCGGATTTCCCGCCGGAAGCTTCCTGGACTACCTGACGGACAGCTTCGGCAGGATGCCTTTCATCGTCGTCGCGGGGATCATCGGCGGCGCTTCTTTAGGTGCGGCCCTGGGGTACCTCGAAGAGGGTGGACGTGCTGGAGGCGGTGCGAACCGGCGGGTTCGATGAAATCTCCGTGGGGTCCTCGAACTTTTTGCCGACCTGGTGCATCCTCTTTGTGGGAGCACTAGAATCGGATCGGAAAAGGAGAGCGAGATGGTGAGCGACGCGGATCTAGTCGAGGCCGCCAGGAGGGGTGACGCCGCGAGCCTGGGGTTGTTGCTGGAGCGGTACCGAACGCCGTGCACGACACGTTTCTGACGGCGTTGAGGAGGTTGGATCAGGTCCGCGAACCGGTCGCCGTTGGCGGATGGCTGCATCGCATCCTCCGCAACGTCTGCCTGATGCGGCTGAGATCCGGACGCGGAGAGATGCCGTTCGACGAACTACCTACCGGCCGCAAACCTCCCGACCCATACGTCGAAGAGTCCTTTGATCGCCTGGCGTTGCGCGAGTGGGTGTGGGCGGAGCTGCCGGAAGCCCTGCGCGTCACGGTCATGCTGCGCTACTTCGGCAGCTTCGGCTCCCATGGGGAGATATCGGCCATTCTCTGCGTCCCGGTCGGAACCTTGAAGAGCAGGCTCAGCCAGGCAAAGATCAAACTCGCCGACGCGTTGCCCGAGGCCACGAGGCTCGACCACGCCGAAGCCCACCGTCTTTCAGAGTCCCGCGCCCGCTTCTTCGACGCCGCCCACAAGGAATACAACCGGGGCGAGGGATACGAGACGCTACTCGGCGCTTTCTCGGAAGACCTCGTGATGGACTTCTCGGACGGAACCACCATCCATGAAGGATACGAGTTCATGGTGGGGGATCTGGAGCAGGATCTGGAGACCGGGCTGAAGATGTATCCGACGAACGTCGTCGCGAGCAGGGACGTGACCATCATCGAGTGCGATATCGAGAACTCGTCAGACTACCCATTCCACTGACCCCCACCATCTCGCAGGTCGCCATTCACCGGAACGGCAGGATCTCCCGGATGCGCTGGCGCCTCGCGCCCGAGGGAAGTAGGATGCTGGGAAGTAACCGTCCTCGAACCTTTGAATGCGGAAGGAGCCTGAGCCATGGTCATCGAAGAATCCCGCGCGTCGTTCAGGGCGGCGCTCAGGGAAGACAGCCGCGGGATCGCCGCGCTCCGCTGCGCCCGCAACGAGGGCAACTTTTCGTACCGAAATTGTGTCGTCGCCGACCGGGTGGGGGAGGTGATCGGTCTTCTCTGCACCTTCCCGATACAGGCGCATGATGGTGAACCCGAGGAACCATCGGACCCGATCCTGGAGCCATACGAGAGGCTGGAGATCCCCGGCAGCCGCTACGTATGCTCGCTCGCGGTGTTCGACGAGTTTCGCGCCATGGGGCTCGGAACGAAGATGCTCTCCATCGCCACAGATCAGGCGCGAGAGGGGCTTCGGTGTCCTGAGCCTGATCGTCTTCGAGCAAAACGCTGGCGCTGTCAGGCTTTACAAGCGCGAGGGATTTCGGGTCGTGGACCGGGCTGCGGTCGTGCCGCACGGGTTGATCCAGCACACCGGAGACGTTCTACTGATGGCAATGGAAGTCTGAGAAAAGGAGAAAGACATGACGGAGCAGATAACGCAAACACCGGAAGAGCGTCGGGACGCGCTCGTGGAGCGGCTGTTCGAGGCGGTGCTCGGCATGAACGACCTGTACATGGTGTACATCGGGGACCGTCTGGGCTTCTACCGGACCCTGATAGATCTCGGTTCCGTCACCACCTCCGAACTCGCCGCCGCGACGGGGACGCACGAGCGGTACGTGCGAGAATGGTTGGAGCAACAGGCCGTCACCGGAATCCTCGCGGTCGAGGATGCGGAGGTCGAGGCGGACATCCGCCGCTACCGTCTCCCGGAGGGCCATGACGAGGTTCTGACAGAGCGCGACAGCCTCAACTACCTGGCGCCGTTCGCCCGGATGATGGCCGGGCTCGTGCGGCCTCTGCCAGAGGTGATCGAAGCGTTCCGCACTGGGGGTGGCGTCCCCTACGCGCGCTACGACGAGGACTTCTGCGAGGGCCAGGGTGAGATGAACCGCGTCCAGTTCATCAACCTGCTCGGGAGCGAGTGGATACCCTCCGTGCCCGACGTTCACGAACGGCTTTCGGACGACCCTCCTGCCCGCGTCGCGGACGTTGCGTGCGGAACCGGATGGTCGAGCATCGCGCTGGCGAGAGCCTATCCCAAGGTTCACGTGGATGGGCTCGACCTAGACGAGTACTCCATCGAAGTTGCGAAACAAAATCTCGCCGGTACCGGGCTGGAAGACCGCGTGAGCTTCAGGGTGCGCGACGCCGCTAATCCCGAGATATCCGGCGGCTACGACATCGTCACGGTGTTCGAGGCGATACACGACCTGCCCCGCCCGGTGGAGGTGTTGCGGGCCATCCGCAACCTGTTGAACGAGGAAGGCGCCGCCATTGTCGCGGATGAGCGGGTGGCCGGGAAGTTTATCGCGCCGGGCGACGAGGTAGAGCGCCTGATGTATGGGTGGAGCGTGCTCCACTGCCTGCCGGTCGGGATGGCGGAACAACCGTCCGCTGCGACGGGCACCGTAATGCGCACCGAGACCCTGCGGGGCTACGCACTCGAAGCTGGATTCGGTAGCTTCGAGGTTCTGCCCATAGAGAACGACTTCTGGCGTTTCTACAGTCTCAAGCCGTAGGGCCTACGGCGTCACGCGCGTGAGCATCCCGCTCGGACCATCGCCGGGACCAACAGTCCAGACGTACTTCTTGCCGACCGTGAGATCCTCGGCCCCGTAAGGACCGACCTCCAAAGACCGGACGGAGCCCTCCGAACCGCCTGTGGAGCCAGGGATAACGCGGGTAAGGGTGTTGACGTTCGAGACCCAGAGGGCGTCGGCCCCGAACACCATCTCGTATGGACCGGGCGAGCCGAGGGGCGTGACGTTGGAGATTCGTGCCTCCGAAGCGTCGATCTCGAGGATATCCCCGCCCAGGGTCGCGGCCCACACCGAACCCCCCCCGGCCGCAACCCCGGAGACGCCACCAGGCACCACCAGCCTCTCGGAGATCTCATTGGCCGCCGGGTCCATGCGCAGGATCTGACCTTCGTCCCGTTCCCCGGTACCCTGTGAGAATTTCGGTACGGTCGCCCACACGTCCCCGGACGCGGCGTCCACGGCGAGGCTCTGGACCGCACCGGGGGTCTCTATCTCCGTGACGACCCTGCCCGTGCGCGGGTCTATCCTCACCACCCGGCCGCTCCCGTCACCATCGGAGACCGCGACCCAGGCCGCCCCACCGGCCGCTACCACCTGCGAAGGCGAGCCGCCGACACGGATTCGGCGCTCGACTTCGCCCGACGCCGGGTCGAGGCGTAGCACGTTCCCCGTCTCCTCTTCGAGGAGCCAGACGGCGTCGGCTCCGGCCTCAAGGCCGCTGCTCGTGCCTGGCGCCTCCGAGGCCGAGAGCGTCCTGCCGGTCTCCGGGGCGAGCTTCAGCAGGGAGATCCCTGAGCCCTCGCGTTGCTCCCCCCGATCCAGCACCCAGAGGTGACCCCCGCCCGCCGCGATGCCCGTTGGGGACTTGCCTATGGGACGCATCCGTACGTCCTGGAAGGCGGCTCCTTCCGGGGTGTCCGGCGGGAGGGCCGTGGTCTCTTCGGGGTCAGACGTCACTTCTTCGATGGTAGCCGAGGTCGTCTCAGACGAGGCTTCCGAAGAGGTGGTCTCGGGCTCGCGGCCCGGGTCCAGGCGCCAGTGGTAGACCGCGCGGTCGTACTGATTGAGCTGCAGGAAGACCGAGAGGCGACGATCCTCTGTCCCGCCGGTGGAAGGGAGCTCGAAGACCGAAACGCCGCCTGAAGCCGGGCTTGCCTTTTCGCTGAATTCTTCGGGGGACTCGGGGCCTGTTGTTTCATCTGGCATGGTTTGGGGTGCGGGCGCCACGGTCGGCTTCTTCCCTTTGGGGATACGCCTGGCGTCGAGGGTGCGCATGTCAGGTGGGACGCCTGGCTCCGTGTAGACGCCTGGCACCGGGGGATCGCTGGTCTCACCCTCCCATCGCTTCGTCCCTGCCGCGAGCCCGCTGATGCGGTTGCTCCCGACTACAACGAAGGTGTCGTCCTCGTCAGAAACCCGCGTTGCGGCCAGGTCGTCGCCCATCTGCTCCGGGGTCTCCATGCCTGTGCAGTCGTCCAGCTTGCAGAACTCGCCGTAGCTGGCCTGCACGATCCGGCCTCCAGAGACCAGCCACACTGGCGGCGGCGCCCAGTCTTCGGCGGTGATCCCAGGCACTGGCTTCGGCGCAGGCAACTCTATGCGGCCAGCCTTCACGCTGCCTGGCGTATCGTTCCCGCCGATCCCTCCGGGTGTTCCCGAGCATCCCCACAGTCCGACCAGGCAGCATGCAAAGCACAACGCGATGGCAAACGCCCGCACGGGTTTAATGGCGGGGACGTGGCGCCCCTTACCTGCGGGACTCGCGTGTTGCGGAATGGGTATCGGCGTGCCGGCTAGCTACAGGTAGATCTCGTGCGGCGGGCCTAGAAGGCGCCCTGTACGGTTCGAAGAATCTGCAATACCACGTAGGCGACTATGAGCACCACTATCACTATTGCCAGGTACTTGATGAACACGGCAGCCGTGAACGAGCTGCCGCCACCGCCTCCCCCGCGGGAACCGAACTCTTGTTCCTCCATGTCCCTGCGTGCGTCTTCGCGTCCTGCATCGTAGTCTCTACGGCTCATGGGCCCTCCTTCGAAGTGGCCTTCTCTATCCTGGATATTATAAACGGCGGTGGAGGCGATAGTCTCGCCGGGGTGTCATCCCTACGGCAAGGAAACGCCGCCGAGTATCCTCAAGACGAGCATGCCCCCCAAAACCACCGCAACCACGAACAACACTACCAGCAACCAGGGGACGATGCTGCTCAGGTCGGGCCTGCGACTCCTGCTTCCGCCACGATTGCGCTGACGGTACGGCACGGTGCGCCGGGTGACGCTCGTCTGAACGGTCGAGGTTTCCCAGGGATCTTCGGCCATTTCGGGTTCGGATCGGGGAGTCTCTCCCATGGAACGCTGGATCTCACCCACCAGCGCGGATGCACTCGTGGGCCTGTCATCCGGGTCTTTTGCCAGGAGCCTCAAGACCAAGTCGTTCAAGCCCCCTGGGATGTCGCTGACGGTCTCTCGTGGCGGCCGTGGAGGGGAGTTCACGTGTTTCGTGGCTACTGCGACGGGATCATCGCCATCGAAAGGCACTTCACCGGTCAGCACTTCGTACATCACGACGCCCAGTGAGTAGAGATCGCTGCGGGGTCCGACCCGGCCGCCCGTAGCCTGTTCGGGAGACATGTACGCGGCGGTGCCGAGAACCAGGTTTGCCCTGGTGATCGACGTTTCAGATTCGGCCAGCGCTATGCCGAAGTCTGCCACCTTCACGTCGCCGGAGCGGGTGATGAGGACGTTCTGGGGTTTTATGTCGCGGTGGATCACACCCCGCTCGTGCGCCGCATCCAGGGCGCCCGAGATCTGCATCGCCACCTCGGCCACGACGGAAGAGGCGAGCCTCCCGTCCCGCGAGATGCGGTCTTTCAGCGTCCCGCCAGGCAGATATTCCATGCAGATGTAGCAAGAACCATCCTCGGCCTCGCCCCTGTCGTAGATGGAGACTATGTTGGGGTGGGAGAGGGCCGCCGCGCTCTGGGCCTCGCGCCTGAACCTCTCCACGTATTCATCGTCGCGCGAGCGTTCCCGGTTCAACATCTTCAGTGCCACGTCGCGGCCGAGGACGCCGTCGTGGGCCAGAAATACCTCGGCCACCCCGCCCCTGCCAAGGGTGCGGGAGATGGCGTATCGATTGTCAACGAGCCCCGCCATGCCACAGAGTATGCAACATATCTCTCGGGCCGGATTGACGGTTGGACCACTCCTCCCCCTGACATCCCGCGCCGCTGGCGTAGAATACGCTCTCTGTTGAACGAGCCGAAGTTTCGAAGAGGAGCGTGTGGTGCCTGACGTAACGGTAATAGGCGGCGGGCTCGCCGGTAGCGAGGCGGCCTGGCAGGCGGCCCAGATGGGCAGCTCCGTGGAATTGTGGGAGATGCGGCCCGTGAAGGAGACCCCAGCCCACCGCACCGAACACTTCGCGGAGCTGGTCTGCTCCAATTCCCTGGGCAACACGTCGCTGACCACAGCATCGGGGCTTCTCAAGGAGGAACTTCGGCGGCTCGGGTCCGTGATCCTGTGTTGCGCCGACGCCAACTCAGTCCCGGCGGGCGGCGCGCTCGGCGTTGCCCGCGAAGGCTTCCCCCAGGCCGTCACCGAGATCGTTCACAACCATCCGAACATCGAGGTCGTCAGGAAAGAGGTCACGGACATCCCTGACGGTCCGACCGTGATCGCCACAGGCCCACTCACTTCCGACTCTCTCGTCGAGAAGATCGAAGCCCTCTCCGGTGAGACGCTGTATTTCTACGACGCGGCATCTCCCATCATCCACCGCGACTCGCTCGATGAATCCATCATCTACCTCGCTTCACGCTATGGTAAAGGCGAGGCCGCATACCTGAACTGCCCGATGAACGAAGAAGAATACAATGCCTTTGTTGGGGGTCTGGCGACGGCGGAACTGTCCCCGATCAAAGACTTCGAGGAAGATATGTACTTCGAGGGTTGCCTCCCCGTGGAGACTATCGCCCGCCGGGGCAGGGAAACACTCCGGTTTGGCCCGATGAAGCCCGTCGGGTTGCCTGATCCGCGCACCGGAAGGGAAGCCCACGCCGTCGTGCAACTTCGCCAGGATGACGAGATGGGGCGTCTGTACAACATGGTCGGCTTCCAGACCCGCCTGAAGTGGGGCGAGCAGAAGCGCGTCTTCCGAACCATCCCCGGCCTCGAAAAAGCGGACTTCGCCCGCATGGGCGTCATGCACCGCAACACGTACCTTCCATCCAACCAAATGCTCGAAGCCACCATGCGGATTCGGGCCGACCGCAGCGAAGCTCCGCTCTTCTTCGCCGGGCAGCTAACCGGGGTCGAGGGCTACGTCGAGAGCGCCGCGATGGGCCACATCGCAGGCGCGAACGCCGCGAGGCTGGCACGCGGCGAGGAGACCGTCACCATGCCCCACAGCACCATGATGGGCGCGCTCGCCAGCTACATCACCACGAAGGAAGGCACGCTCCAGCCCATCAACTCGAACTGGGGCCTCGTCCCATCCGTTCCGAAACGGGAGAACGGAAAGCGCCTCTCCAAGCCCGAGCGGAGGGAGCGTCAGGCGCGGATGGCGCTCACCGTGCTGGACGAGTTCATCGGGACCCGAATAGAGGCTACCGTCTGAGGACTGGCGGATCTCGCTTGATACCGAACACGCCTTGGAAAACTCGTATCAGCATGGCCGCCTTGCCGGGTGGGGACCGCGTATGATGTTGGTGGTTCGCCACTTGGGGAGGGAATGAATGCCGTTGGACGCGGCGCTCGCGGGCGCGTTGCACATCGAGTACCTTCGCCAGCAGGACGTGGCTGTGGTCGAGCATCCACATCACGTTCTGTTTCAGACTTCTACCATAAACTCGCTGCTCGATGGTCGTTTTGATGGGGATGTCACCTTCGCCGGGCTTGCGCAGAGGGGGGATCTCGGGCTCGGCACCGTTGACGCGCTGGACGGGGAGATGATCCTGCTCGACGGACGTTTCTACCAGGTTAGGTCCAACGGCCGCGCCTACGAGATCGAAGGCTGGAAGAAGACACCATTCGCGGTAGTGACGTTCTTCGAGCCTGGCATTATCGAACCACTTCCACACCCGATGGACCTGTCGGAGCTGTATTCCCACCTCGACACGCTTGCTCCCGATACGGCGACGCTCTACGCCGTAAGGGTGGATGGCTTGTTCGAGCACGTCAGGACGCGGAGCGTCCCGCGCCAGCGCAAACCCTATCCGTCGCTCTCCGAGGTGGTCCGCAACCAGCCGACCTTCGATCTCCACGACGTTCGGGGCAGCCTCGTGGGCTTCCGTTTCCCAGTGAAGACGCAGGGACTCAACGTGGTCGGCTACCACTTCCACTTCATCACCGAAGACAGAAGCGCTGGCGGACACGTGCTAGAGTGTCAGATCTCCAGCGGAGAACTGAGCATCGACCATGAGGTGGACCTCGGCCTCGAACTTCCCTCTGGCGTGGAGCTTCCCACGCCTGCGCCGGAACGGGAAGGTGAGATCGAGCGCATAGAGCGCGAAGGGTAGAGGCTGCGCCGACCCACTGAAGAGCCGAGGGATCATCCTTACAGTTTCGCGGCGGCTTCAGTCCTCAGCGCGGTGTCCAGGATAATTTCAGCGAGCCTTCGAACGGAAGGCTGCCAACCAGCGTTGAGTGCGTACTCAGATTTCACCTTCCCACTGCTTTTAAGTGACAACTTGGGTAGCAAATCCCAGGAGTGCGCTCATCACCGCGTTTGTAAACCAACTATGATGCTCCATGAGTTCACTGAACCTCGATAGCGCACCTCGGTCTAGGTACTCTCCACGTTCCACAAGCCTCTCTACTCGATCCAGCGCGCTGTGAAGCTCTTCTCGGTCAGCGCCACCCTCACGTTCAATCTGCTCTCTGACAGTTCCAAAGTCAATATTATTCGTAAGTTCAGCGCGGTTCTGCGTCCCTATAATCGACTGACTTACATCGCCATGAAAATGAAAGCTAGCAGATGACGGTTGAGGATCTGGCATTACAAAATCGGAATCTACAGCTTCGTACGCCCTTCTAGTGAGCGTACACCTCCGACTCCGCTCTGATCTTGTTTCTGTGACTCGCGGATTCCTAGTAGTTCCCGACCGACTTGTCCTAGTTTGATAGTTGATTTCCTGTAATATGAGTCCTGCGGATTCCAGAGCATTAAGAATACCTTGAGTAATTTCAGGTTTCTCTCTCGATGGTTCTGTGCCAGTAGTTCCGTGTATCAGTGGTCCGTCTGGACCCATAACCCACAGCACTGAAAATTCTTCGTCAAGCTCTCCTTCTCTGTTTGCTTCCACCATCCAAGATATCGCTAACTTCTGTTTGTCGGTAAGGTTATATTCCATTGCTGATCCTTTCTCGGATACCAATGTCTAAGCCGAAGTGTACAAATATGTTAAATCGTTTCTACGGAAAACTTGTCTGTAGCAATGAATAGTTACAATTTCGCGGCGGCTTCGGTCCTCAGTGCAGCTTCGAGAATGGTCTCGACAAGTTTCTCGAACGGGATACCGGCTCTCTCGGCGGCCAGCGGGAAAGTGGATGTCTCGGTAAAGCCGGGGATGGTTTTCACGTCGAGAACCTGCGGGACACCATTCTCGTCCACGATGGTGTCTACCCTGGCGTAGCCGGAACAGCCTAGAGTTCGGTAGGCGGCGAGGGCCGTCTCGCGAAGGTGCTTGGCTGTCTCGTCTGGGACTTCGGCGGGGATGGCGAAGTCCGTCGCGCCGGGCGTGTATTTGGCCTCGAAGTTGTATGCGCCTTCGCGCGGGCGAATCTCCACGAGGCCGAGCACCTTCGGTTCCCCTGCGGCTGGTTCTAGGATCGGGACAGAGATTTCTTTGCCTTCGACCCAGGCTTCGAGCAGGATCTTGGCGTCATATCCGAGCGCTTCGTAGACAGCGTCCAGAAGTTCTCCTGGTTCCTCCACCCGCGAGAGCCCGAAGCTCGATCCCTCCCTCGCCGGCTTGACGACAAGCGGATACCCGAGCGAATCGGCCGCGGTGTCGAGCGCTGCAGAAGCGCCCATCTCGTTCATCGCACGCCGCAGGAACGTGCGGAACGGCGGTGTCTGTATCCCGGCGGCCCGCAGCGCCCGCTTTGCGTAGTCCTTGTCCATGCACCTGATGGACGAGAGCGGCCCGCTCCCCGTGTACGGGATACCGAGCGTCTCTAGCAGCGCCTGTACGGTTCCGTCCTCGCCTCCGGGGCCGTGCAGGCATACGAAGGCCGCATCCGGCGCAATCTCCATCAGGCTCCCCGTGGTCGTCTCCTCGATGTCCAGGGGATGAACCTCATGGCCCAGGCGTTCGAGTGCGTGCTGCACGCGTCGCCCCGTCACGACGGAGACGTCACGCTCCATGGAATGGCCGCCCCTCAGAACCGCGATCCTCGCCATCTTCTAACCCTTGTCCGTGCCGGAGGCGACGCCCGTGGAGCGGGGACCGGCCTGGCTGCGCGAGCCACGCTGCGAGCCGCGCTCCAGGTCGCTGCGGAGCTCCATGCGCTCGCGCACGACCTCGGCGAGGAGTTCGATGCCGCGACGGATCTTCTCCGGCTCCACGAACGAGAAGTTGAGGCGCATGCAGTTCTTGCCATTGCCGCCCGCATAGAATCCCTCACCAGGCACGTAGGCGACGTTCTTCGCTATGGCGCGCGGCAACATGGCGGTGGCGTCTAGGTACGAGGGGAGCGTCGCCCACACGAAGAGCCCGCCTTGCGGGTGGGTCCAGTGGACCTCCTTCGGCATGAACTCGGCCAGCGCGTCGAGCATAGCGTCGCGGCGTTCGCGGTAGATGCCCGTCAGGCGCTTCACGTACGCCCGCCAGTCGGCGTTCTCGAAGAAGCTGGCTATGAGCATCTGCGAGAGGTTCGAGGAGCAGAGGTCAGCGCCCTGCTTGCCGATGTTGATCTTGTGCAGTATCCCAGGCTGCGCCCGCACCCACCCGAGCCGGACGCCTGGAGCAAATATTTTCGAGAACGTCCCCAGATAAACCACCCGGTCCACGTCCCCGTCCTCCTGCTCCAGCGCGGAGAGCGTGGGCAGCGGCTCCCCCTCGAAGCGGAGCATCCCGTAAGGGTTGTCTTCCACGATGACCAGATCGAACTCGCGGGCGATCTCGAGCAACTCCCGGCGGCGTTCGGCAACCATCGTGACCCCAGCGGGGTTCTGAAAGTTAGGGACTGTGTAGACGAACTTCACCGGGATGCCGCCCCTGCGGGCTTTCTCCAGAGCTTCGCGGGCGGCGGCCGGGATCATGCCTGCACGGTCCATCGGCACGTGCATCACCCGCGGTCTGTACGCGGCGAAGGCGTTCAATGCCCCCGCATAGGTCGGGCCTTCGCACAGGATGCCGTCGCCCTCATCCAGAAACGTCTTTGCGACGAGGTCGAGACCCTGCTGGGCGCCTGTGGTGGTGAAGACTTCCTCCTGGCTGGCCTGGGTGCCTTCGGCGGCCATGACCTCCACGATCACGTCCTTGATCGACTCCAGCCCGGCGGTCGGGCCATACTGGAGAGCCTGTGCGGCGTCGGCTGCGACGCTGCCGGAGATCTCACGGAACGCCTCCTCGCCGAACGCCCGCGTGTCAGGGAACCCCCCGGCCAGCGAGATAATGCCTGGCCGTGACAGGGTGGCCATCAGGTCGCGCGTCGCGGCGGTCTTCATGCCCCTGACACGGTTGGCGTACAGGAAGTCGAACCTGTCGAGGTCTACGAGCGGCAACCGCGCCTCCTTTGGACTGTTTCCCGGTGTCTCCGAACGACGGCGACTGTATCACAGGAGTCTTATCAATTGTAGACTCATCGCCATGAAGCCGGTCTTCGTTACCTCCAACGAGAACAAACTCCGTGAAGCGTCAGAGATACTGGGCGTGGACCTTGATCGGGCCGATGTGGACGTGCCGGAGATTCAATCCCTCGACTTCGAAGAGGTAGCCGCCGCGAAAGCCCTCGCCGCACGAAGGGCGCTCGGAGATCCTGCATATCAGGTGATCGTGGACGACTCCGGGCTGTCTGTCGGGGCATGGGGCGGTTTCCCCGGCCCGCTCACCCGGTGGCTGATGAAGAGCGTTGGCAATACAGGTTTGTTGAAGATGCTCGCCACCGAGGAGGACCGTTCCGCCCAGGCCGTGTGTGTAGTCGCCGTCGCGGCTCCGTCCGGCTCCGTCCGGGTTTTCAGGGGCGTCGTGGAGGGTGAGATCTCCCGTGAGCCCCGAGGCGAAGGCGGCTTCGGCTTCGATCCCATTTTCGTTCCCGAAGGACAGACCAGGACTTACGCCGAGATGGGGGATGAGAAGAGCATGGACTCGCACAGGACGCGAGCTTTTCGGGCGGCGCGAAAAGGATTCTGAGGATGAGTATTAGCAGGAGAAGCGACGGGAATCCAGCCAATACTTACAAGATAGCATTCTGGATTTTGCCCTCGATATTGGTGCTCATCTTGTCAACGCTGGCGGGCGGATGCTTTTACTTGGCTCGTGGCTCGGCTGAACGTCATGAACTCGAAAGGCTCACTTCCCCCGATGGAAAGACCGATGCTGTGATTGCATCAGGAGAAAGCGTGCAAGGTGCAACCGGCGGTCCTTCAATGGAGGTTTACCTGGTCCCGTTCGGGCAAGATTTGTCAGGAGAAAACAGGTCCCTCTTAGTAGATTACGTCGAAGATTCCCACGATATAGAGTTGCGTTGGCATGACAAGAGAATCCTAGAAGTTCGTTATAGTGCCGCAGCAATCTCAGACTTCCGAAACTACAAGTATCTAAATAGTAAGCAAGGAAATGAGTATGTAGTTGAAGTACGTTTGTCACCTTTGAGTGACAATACTAGTTTGCCGGATGTGTACTATTGAGCTAGAGAGGGCGCTGCCTGAAAAACCAGAACGAGATTAGAAAGCAGCGACGGGAACGCCGCATGGCGAAGTGGACTCCGGTTACGGGTTTCGAGGAGGATGGTATCGGGCTGGACAGGATGCGTTAGGAGGACTCTGGTTTTCGGGTATATCTCGGGCATATGGAACTGGTTATCGGGTAAGGTCGAGCCTGCGGGGCGGGAGCCGGGAGTTTGGTATTCTTCTTGCAGGTTTGCAACCTGAATAGGGAAGGGGCGGCGGATGCCGGAAGAGAATGGTAATGGTGAGAACGGGGGCGTAGAGGCCCGCGAGGAGGGATCGGTAGCCACGAGCGCGGATCGACTAGTCGATCTATACCGCGAGATGGTGACGGTTCGCAGGTTCGAGGAGGCGTGCCAGAGGGGGTTCCGGCAGGGCAAGATCGGGGGCTACCTCCACGTCTATATCGGGCAAGAGGCTGTGGCGGTCGGCTTCCTCGACTCCTTCAAAGAGGGCGACAAGGTAATAACCGCCTACAGGGACCACCCGCACGCGCTGCTACTTGGTAGCGACCCGAAGAACGTCATGGCCGAGTTGTACGGGCGCGGGAGCGGCATCGTCAAGGGCAAGGGCGGCTCGATGCACCTCTTCGACGTGGAGCGCGGCATGATGGGCGGCTACGGCATCGTCGGCGGGCACATCCCCATCGGCGTCGGCATCGCCTACGCGCTCAAGTACCACGAGACTGACAACATCTGCCAGCTATATCTGGGCGATGGCGCGATGAGCCAGGGCGCCTTCCACGAGGCCGCCAACCTCGCCGGGCTATGGGGCAAGGACGGCCAGTGTCCTTGCCTGTTCATCGTCGAGAACAACCAGTACGGGATGGGCACCTCGGTCGAGCGCACCACGGCGATGACGGACCTGGCGGCCAAGTTCGACGCATACGGCATCGAGCACGAGAAGGTGGACGGCATGGACATCGATGCCGTTCTCGAAGCGGCCGAACGCCTCACCGAGCAGGTGCGCGAGACCGGCAAACCGTACGCTGTCGAGGCGCTCACGTACCGCACCGCGCCCCACGGCGCCGGCGACTTCTTCGAGAAGTACCGCACGAAGGAGGAGATCGAGGAGTGGCGGCAGCGGGATCCCATCGGCATCCTGGAGAAGAAGCTGCTCGAATCCGAAGCCGCCGATGAAGAGAAACTCGATGAGATCAAAGGCGAGGCCAAGGAGCAGATCGACGAGGCGGTGAAGTTCGCCGATGAGAGTGAGCAGCCGCCCATCGAGGAGCTATACACGGACGTCTACGCGGGCGAAGACGAGTACATGGGGGAGGAGTAGACCGTGGCGGAGACGAAGACCTATCGCGAAGCACTTCGTGAGGCCATGGTCCACGAGATGGAGCGCGACGAGAACGTCATCCTCATGGGCGAGGACATCGGCGTCTACGGCGGCACCCACCTCATAACCGACGGCCTCATAGACGACTGGGGCCCGAAGCGGGTAATGGATACCCCGATCTCCGAAAACGGGTTCACCGGGGCCGCCGTCGGGATGGCGATGATGGGGATGCGCCCCATCGTCGAGATGATGACCTGGAACTTCTCGTTCCTGGCGGCGGACCAAATCATCCAGCACGCAGCCAAGCTCCGCTACTTCTCAGGCGGGCAGGTACAGGTACCGTTGGTCATCCGCGGCCCCAACGGCGGCGGCGTCCAGCTCTCAGCCCAGCACACCCACTCTCTCGAAAACTTCTACGGACATTTCCCCGGCCTCAAGGTAGTCGCGCCCGTCACCCCCAACGACGTGAAGGGCATGATGATCACCGCCGTCCGTGACCCGAACCCCGTGATCTTCCTGGAAGCCGGCGCGCTCTACGGCACGAAGGGCGAGGTGGAGGAGGGCGATAACGCCGTACCGTTCGGCAAGGCCCGCGTTGCCCGCGAGGGCGACGACGTGACGCTCATCGCATACGGTCGTCAGGTCAACCTTTGCCTGCGGGTAGCCGACACGCTGGAGGAAGAGGATGGCGTGAGCGTCGAGGTCATAGACCTGCGCTCGATACGGCCTTTCGACGAGGACGCCATCGTGGAGTCGGTGGAGAAGACGCACCGGGCGGTGGCGGTGCAGGAACAGTGGCGGTGGTTCGGGGTGGCGAGCGAGGTGGCGGCGATCATCCAGGATCGGGCCTTCGATTATCTGGATGCTCCGGTCGAACGGGTGAGCGGGGCCGAGGTTCCAGCGCCTTACGCCCGCAACCTGGAGATCGCTGCCTTCCCGAGCGAGAAGCAAGTTGCGAACGCGGCGCGCCGGGTTCTTTACATGGAGGAGAAGTAAGGTGCCTGAAGTTTACATGCCCAAGATGGGCGACGCGATGGAGGAGGGCACCCTCCTCAAGTGGCTGGTGAGCGAGGGAGATGAGATCTCCGAGGGCGATCCCATAGCCGAAATAGAAACCGACAAAGCCTCCATGGAGATAGAGGCCGAAGACTCGGGCACGTTCGCCCAGATCATCGCCCAGGAAGGCGACGATATCCCCGTCGGCGGCGCCATAGCCTTCATCCAGGGCGAGGGAGAGGAAGTTCCGGATCGCCAGGAGGGCGGCGGAGAAGCGGAAGCCGAGGAAGGCGGGGAAGACTCGGGCGGCGAAGCAGCCATAGCCACAGCCGAACAGGACGAAGAAGAGGAAGGCGAAGAGGCGGAACCTGCACAGGCTGGCGGCCAGGCCGATGGCAGGGCCAACGGACACTTCCGGGCATCGCCCATAGTGAAGCGCCTCGCGGCGGAGAACGACCTGGACCTCTCGAAGGTCGAGGGTTCGGGGCCGCAGGGCCGCATCGTGGAGCGCGACGTGCGGGCCGCAATGGAGCGGGGCGACGCCCAGGCTGATGGACAGGATGACGGGCAGGCCGAAGCCGGGGATGGCGCGGCAGCCGCGGAGGAACCGCAGCAGGCGCCGCAGGTCGGGTTGCAGACGCCGCGTTTACCCGAGCCCGTTGAAGGACCGGACACGGAGCTCATGGAGCCTACCCGGATGCAGCGGGTTATCGGCGAGCGGATGACGGAGGCCAAGCAGCACATCCCGCACTTCTACGCCACGGTCGAGGTCAGGATGGACGCCGCGATGGCGCTGAGGAAGCAGCTCAACGAGCAGCTCGAAGCCGAAGGTCTGAAGCTCTCCGTCAACGATTTCGTGATGAAGTCATGCGCGGTTGCCCTGAGGAGTTATCCGAACCTCAACGCCATTCAGACCACAAAGGGCTTCGAGCTGCACGATAAGGTGGACATGGCGATGGCCGTGGCGCTCGACGCTGGCCTCATAACGCCCGTGATCCGGGACATCACGAGCAAGGGACTCGCGGCGATCTCACGCGAATCGAAAGACCTGGCGGTTCGCGCCCGCGACGGCAAGCTCCAACCGGATGAGTACCAGGGGGGTACGATCACCGTCTCCAACATGGGAATGTTCGGTATCGAGAGCTTCACAGCCATCGTCAACCCGCCGCAGGCCGCCATCATCGCCGTCAGCAGCATCGCCCGTCGCCCGGCCTACGACGAGAATGACGAGATCGTCCCTGCAAGCATGATGAAGCTCACGCTCTCCGCAGACCACCGCATCGCCAATGGCCGTGACGGCGCGCTGTACATGGCCGAGGTCAAGAAGACCCTGGAGAATCCCGTTCTCCTGATGGTCTAACCGGCGGGATTTACCATCGAAAAGACTGACGCCCCCGGCGAGAGCCGGGAGCGTCGGTTTGCTTGAGATCGGTTAGTTCTAACCCTGGTCAGGGAAGATGACGTCCACCACGTTCACGTTGACCTCGGTGACCGTGAGGCCGGAGAGGCTCTCGACGCGGCGGATGACGTTATCCCGCACGGCCTGCGTGGTCTGGGCCACGGGACGACCGTACTCCACGACCATCGTCAGGTCTATGGCCGTCTCCTGCTCGCCGACCTCTACCGAGGCCCCGCGGCTCTGGGCGCTGCCGCCGCTACCGAGGCCGCCGAGGAACTCGCCAACCGTTCGGGAGGTGTCGCCCGGCAGCCGCGTGCCACCTGTACTCGTGGTGGCCCCGTCTACCTCGTTGGCCGCCACACCCACGATGGTCCTTACCGCAGCATCCTGGATGATCGTCGTTCCCTTGTCGCTCTGGAGCGGATGCTCCTGGCTTCTGGTCCTTTTGCTCCCCACCTGCGTATCCTCCTCTCGGTCTTTTCCAAGAACCCCTTTAGCATACCTGTTCGTGATCTCCGCTGCTGAAAATCATGCGCGAAGCTCATCTGTGCGTTAAGCTAGACGCCCCGCCTGAGGGACGCGGGGATTGGGGGTTGAGAGCGGAAAGGAGGACTCGTGGCGACGGAGCCGGAGTTGATTCGCAATGTATGCTTGATCGGGCATCGGGGGAGCGGAAAGACCTCCATCGGGGAGGCGATGCTGGGGCTTGCTTCTGGGAGGGGAGCTTCCGCAAACGGCGTGCTGGACTACGCTGAGGAGGAGGCCGAACGCGGCATGACGCTCGGGATGAGCGTTGCCCATCTGGAATGGAAGGGGCGGGAGATCAACCTCCTCGACACCCCTGGCGACGGTGGGTTCGTCGCTGATGCCTTCGTGGCCCAGAGGGTTACCGACTGCGCGGTTCTCGTCGTACACGCGCAGGACCCGATCCAGGTGGTCACCGAGCGCGTCTGGCGCAGGGGCGAGAAGGAGGACATCCCGCACTTCATAGTCGTCAACCACCTCGACCGTGAGCGTACGGATTTCGGGGATGTGCTGGAACAGCTTCGTGAGCGTTTCGGGCAGGCCGTCGTGCCGCTCAATCTGCCCATAGGTAGGGAGGATGATCTCAGGGGCGTGTACGGCCTTCTCTCTGGCATAGCTTTCGTTGACGGCGGCCAGAGCAAGAACATCCCTGAAGGAATGGAAGACGAGGTTGACATTGCCAAGACCCAGCTCTTCGAGGCCATCGCAGAGAGCGACGACACCTTGCTGGAGAAGTACCTCGAAGGCGAGGAGATCTCCACGGAAGAAGCCTTCGACGGGATAAAGAAGGGCATCGCCGAGGGGCTCATCATCCCGGTGCTCGCGGCGAGCGCGGAGCGCGGGATCGGGATGGACCGGCTGCTTGATGTGATCGCGGGCAGCGCCCCGAGCCCGGTGGATCGCACGCGCTGGATCTCCGAGGACGGAGACGAAGTCCCCTGCGATCCAGACGGACCCTTCGCGGCCTACGTCTTCAAGACCTACGTTGACCCTTACGCCGGACGCCTCAGCGTGATGCGGGTCGTAAGCGGTCGTTGCCGCTCGGACGAGGCGCTCACCAACCCGCGCACCGGTTCTTCTGAGCGGCTGGGAGGGATCTCGCACCTCGTCGGCAAGGAGCGCGACCCCGTCGACGAGGCCGTCGCCGGGGATATCATCGCCGTCGCCAAGCTCCGCGACACGGCGACCTTCGACACCCTTTGCAAGCCCGAGAGGCCGATGACCTTCGAGCCGGTCGAACTTCCCGAGCCTACGTCGGCGTTCGCTGTCGGCGCCAAGGCGCGCGGCGAAGAAGAGAAGGTCTTCGACGCGATAAGGCGCATGGTCGATGAGGACCCCTCGCTCAAGCTGGAGCGCACCGAGGCGACGGGCGAGGACATCCTGGCCGGGCTTGCCCAGATGCACGTCGAGCTCGCGCTGGAGCGCATTGAGCACCGCTACGGGGTCGAGGTCGAGGCCAGGCCGCCTAAGGTACCCTTTATGGAGACGATCACAGGCTCGGCCCAGGCCCAGGGCCGCTACAAAAAGCAGACCGGCGGCAGGGGCCAGTTCGGGGACGCGAGGATAGAGCTCTCTCCGCTACCCCGGGGCTCGGGCTTCGAGTTCGAGAACGGCATCGTCGGTGGCGCCATCCCGCGCCAGTTCATCCCCGCGGTGGAGAAGGGGATCGTCGAGGCGATGGCCGGGGGGAACATCGCCGGCTACCCCGTGGTGGACGTCAAGGTGCGCCTCCACGACGGTGCTTTTCATACTGTCGACTCCTCCGAGAATGCGTTCAAGGTCGCTGGATCCATGGCCTTCAAGAACGCCGTCGAGAAAGCCAATCCCGTGTTGCTCGAGCCTTACGTGAAGGTCGAGGTGCTAACACCTTCGGAGCTGGTCGGCGACATCATGGGCGACCTCTCCAGCCGCCGCGGGAGGCCGATGGGCGTCGAGCAGCGCGGCGGGCGTCAGATCATTCAGGCCGAGGTGCCCCAGATCGAAATGCTCACCTACGCCCGCGACCTCCGCTCCATAACCGGCGGACGCGCCAACTTCCACGTCGAATCGGGCCATTACGAGGAAGTACCTCCAAACCTTGTAGAAAAAGTTCTCGCCGCCAACGAGAGGGAGGAAGAAAAAGCAGCCAGCTAAATAGCACCTCAGCAGTCAGCACGCCGCCTACGGCGGCTTGTCAGCAAGTCAGCCAGGACTTGCGCACGTGAAAGCCGAAGTGCTGACAAGCTGAAATGCTGACAAGCGGAGGCGTCAGCCGGAGCGTGCTGAAATGCTGAAATGCTATGAACGCGGCACGTTGACTCCGACGAGGGAGTCCCGCGTAACGAGCTCCACAAGCTCGTCCTCTCTCATGTCTTCTGTACCAAGCGGGCGCAGGGGGAGGACCATGTAGCGAACGTCTGCGGTACTGTCGTGTACGATGACCTCGACGTCTTCGGGGGGTTCGAAGCCGAACTCGCGCATCACGGCGCGCGGTTCTCTGACGGCGCGCGAGCGGTACTCGAAGCTCTTGTACCAGTCTGGTGGGCGGCCGAGGATGGCCCGCGGGTAGCAGGAGCACAGGGTGCAGACGATCAGGTTGTGCACCCCGGGCGTGTTCTTCACGACGATGAACTCGGCGGGGTGCTCGGGTTCCATGCCAAGCTGCAAAGCCGCGGCCTTGGCGTCGGAGAGCAGCAACTCCTCGAATCTCCCATCCATCCAGGCGCGGGCCACTAGCTTCGCGCCGTTGGCCGGGGAGCGGGCTTCCATGTAGGAGATGCTATCCTGCACCTCCGGCTCCGTGAGAACACCTTTCTCGAGGAGCAGCGCCTCTATGGCCCTGATGCGCGCGGCGTAAGGGCTCGTGGTCCTTCCCGCTCTCTCGTGCTGATGATGGCCGCTCACGTGGGTGCTCCTTCGCCAGGCTCTAGCCAATGCTCGTAGACGTCGGCGTACAGGCAGTCTTCGGCGGGGCCTTCGTAGTCGTCCCAGAGGTCGGCTTGCCTGAAGCCCACCCTGTACAGGGGCCGTTCCGGCTTGCCCGAGAAGCCATAGGCGAGCTCTTCCGGGTTCGGGAACTCGCCGACCAAAGACTCGATCCATCCTGCCTTGCCTTTGAGGTATCCGGGGGTACGTACGTGGCCAGGCTTCTCTGAGGGCAGGACGCGAACGTTGTCGCCTGGTTCGAACGTCACGGCTCGCCCCAGTGGCGTCGGATAGAGGCCGCCCTTTCGTCTATCTCGTCGCTGGTGAGGACGCCCTTCTCGACGAGCAATTTCTCGGTCGCCGCTACCCAACGTTCGTAGTAGGAGAGATCTCGGTACTCTTCGAGGCTCTCTATGGCCCTGCGGTGCTGGTCCGTGGTCTGGAGGCCCTTCCCGCCGAGCGCTGCGTTGATAGCGTCGGCGAGACGCTCCCAATCCTCGACCTCGTGCTGGCCCCTGTCTATGGGGCCTCCGGGCGACCCGCCCATATCGTGGACCCCACCCAAGGTACTGCTCCTATACGACCCTCAAGACTTCCTTGATCGGGGGCCGCTCGACGAGCTCTTCGACGTACTCCTGGAGCTCGAGGCCATCCGGGGTGGCGACCGCGTGCAGGTAGTTCGAGAGCTGGAAAAGGGAGTCGGGCATGCCGGGGTCGCGCACCTGGTTCAGGCGCCCCTCCTGGCGCATGCGCCTGGCGACCGCGCGCAGAACAGAGTAGGCCATGCGGGAGAGGTCGCGCAGGGGCTGGTGCCTGTTCTGGCGGGTACCGAGGTCGACCTGCGCCATCCCATCGAGCCCGATCGCCTTGAGGACGTCTATCATGATCCCGGTCTCGACCGCGTAGCCGGTCAGGAACGAGATGGAGGATAAGAGTTCCCTGTCGGCGACGAACTCCCCAGCGAGGGGTTGCACGAAGCCCGTGAGCTCGGGGTAGAAGAGGTTGAATAGAGGTTTGCTCGAGAGCTCAGTTACCCTCCCGCCACCGTCCTGCTCCACGGTCTCGTGGCTCTTGAAAGGACGCCTGTAGGCGGCCTTGACAAAGCGGATCTCGGGCACCTCGAGGATCGGGCCCAGAATGCCGTAGACGAGCTGGGGCATGAAGTCTTTGGTGTCAGCGTCCATGTACATGACGAGGTCGCCGCGGGCTACGGAGAGCGCGCGCCACATGGCGTCGCCCTTGCCGTGCGTGCCGCCGTGGTTGCTCATGAGCTCATTCTCCGAGTAGACCTCAGCGCCCCTCGAGGCAGCCACCTCCGCGGTACCGTCCGGCGAGTCCGCGTCGACGGCGAGGATCTGGTCGACCAGCGGATTATGCTCGGTCTGGCGGTTGACGGCGTGGATCTCGTCGACGATCCCGCCCACGGTGTCGGCGACGTTGCGGCAGGGTAGAACTGCACTGACCGTCAGGCCGAGATCGCGCTTGCGCGAGCCCAGGGCAGCGAGGTCCGAGAACTGCCTGTAGTTATAGGAGCGATGCCTAAACCACTCTACGGCGTCCACAACATCACACTCCTTAGGTAGGTCTCTCCATCACAGTCACGGTAAGCTATCGTATATGACCGCTCTTGTCCATTCTTTTTTCTTAATGTTACAGATAGCCCATTTCTATACCGGATACCGCCGGTTCCTGTGTGCTGTGTCGGGGGCATCGGGACCAGGGTGATAGAATCAGGACCCTTTTGGAAAGCAACGACCTCCGGACTAACGGAGAGCTTGGAACCTATGCGCATAGTATTGACCAACGATGACGGGATCGAGGCTCCGGGGCTTCTGGCGGCCCGGCGTGCGCTGGAGAAGGTCGGGGACGTCATCACCGTGGCCCCTGACCAGAACCGCTCGGGAGTAGGCAGGAGCATCTCCTTCGGGCGCGCGCTCCACGTTGAGGAGCGCGAGATGGCAGACGGGGTGATCGGGTACGCCTGCTCGGGTACGCCGGTCGATTGCGTGCGGCTCGTTGCGCTCGGGCTCATGGACTTCGAGCCCGACGTCGTCGTCTCGGGGATAAACCACGGGGAGAACCTCGGCGACGACATCACCTACTCTGGGACGGTCGCCGGTGCGATGGAGGGAATAGTCATCGGGGTCCCCGGCATCGCTGTCTCTCTTAGCATAAGCCGCCCCTGGCACGAGACGGTCCAGGAGGCAATGCCCCTCGACGGCGGGCTCCACTTCGAGGCGGCGGCGGATTTCACGGCACGCCTGGTGAAGGTCGCCCTCAAGGGCCTTCCTTCGGGACGAATCCTCAACGTCAACGCGCCGAACCTGCCCCGCGAGAAGCTGCGGGGTGCGCGGGTCACCAGGCTCGGGCGCCGGTTCTACAAGGACGAGCTGGTCGAGGTAAGGGACGAGGGGGGGAAGGTCGGCTACGACATCTACAACAACCCCCCCGGCCACCACGAAGAGGAAGGCACCGACTTCGCGGCCATCGAGAACGATGAGATCAGCATCACCCCCGTCCACCTCGAGCTGACAGATACAGCGGGTCTCGAGGAGCTCGGCGCCTGGGACGTTAGCGGCCTGCTCGAGAACGGGTCCGACTAGGCCTTGCCGGCCGCGGCCCTCTTCGACTTCGACGGGACGCTCGTCGATACGACGGAGATGATCCACCAGTCTATGCGCCACGCCACAAGCTCGGTCCTTGGCCGCGACCACATACCCCGCGAGACTCTGCTCGCCAACGTAGGACAGCCCCTCCCGCGCCAGATGGAGATCATCGACGCCGAGAAGGCCGAGTTGCTACTCGAGGCCTACCGCAGCCACCACGAGGAACACCACGACGCCCTGATCGGGGAGTTCCCCGGTGTCGAGGAGTCGCTCTCACGCCTCCGCTCAGCCGGGATAAAGGTGGCCGTAGTGACCTCCAAACGCCGCCTCTCGGTGGAGATGGCACTGAAGAATTTCCCCGGTCTCCGCAATGTCGTCGACCGGTTCGTCACGCTCGAAGACACCACGCAACACAAGCCCCACCCCGAGCCA
>JACCSM010000567.1 GCA_013698525.1 Rubrobacteraceae bacterium | reverse complement strand
GTCCAGGCGCCTGAAGGCCCGCGCGAGGCCCTCCTGTAGCGCGGCGGCCTCATGTTTCTCTTCTTCGGTCATCTCTTCTGGCGTGCTCTCGACGCGGGGCCAGCCACCGTCGAGCAGGACGAGGGCGCGTACGCGGTCGGGGAAAGCGAGCGCTGTTGCAAGGGCTACGAAGCCGCCCATCGAGTGACCTGCCAGGACGACGTTCTCCAGTCTGAGGTGATCCAGTACTCGCACCACGTCGGCCGCATGCGTTTCGAGGCTGTAGCCTGACTCGGGTTTGTCCGAGTCTCCGCGGCCGCGAAGGTCCACGCCGACGAGTCCACGCGAAGGGCCGAGGTAGCGCGCCGCGGCGTTGAACGCCCTGTGCTGGGCCGTGATCCCGTGCAGGCAGACCACGGGGTCCTGACCTTCCCCGGCGCAGCCTATCGCGAGTTCCACCTCCCCGGGGACGCGTTCGCTCTTCCAGAGGCTGTTCATGGGCCGGGATTATACGCGAAGGCGTCCGGAGGAGTGGGTGATGGTAATCTACCCGGATGGACTATTTCGAGAACGTGCTCGAGGCCGTCGGGAACACGCCCTTGATCCGTATGGGCAAGATAGAACGCGACGAGGGCATAGAGGCCACCCTGCTCGCGAAGGTCGAGTACCTGAACCCCGCCGGCTCTGTAAAGGACAGGCCAGCCGTAAAGATGCTCGAGGTCGCCGAGAAGGAGGGACTCCTGGGGCCAGGCGGAACAGTCGTCGAGCCGACGAGCGGAAACACCGGGGCCGGCCTGGCGCTGGCCGCCGCGGTCAAGGGTTATAGGTGCATCTGCGTGATGCCAGAGAAGGCCAGCAAAGAGAAACAGGAGCTGTTGAAGGCTATGGGCGCCGAGGTCGTTCTCACGCCGGCCGCGACGCCTGATGACCCCGAGAGCTACTACGCCGTCGCCGAGAGGCTTGCCGATGAGATCCCAGGCGGCTTCAAGCCAGGCCAGTACGAGAACCCGGCCAATCCCCTGGCCCACTACGAGACGACGGGACCCGAGGTCTGGCGCCAGACGGAGGGCCGCATCACCCATTTCGTAGCGGGGATGGGCACCTGCGGAACCATCACGGGAACAGGCCGCTACCTCAAAGAACAGAGCCCTGACGTCAGGATCGTCGGCGTCGACCCCGAGGGATCCATCTTCTCCGACCCCGACAACGTACACTCCTACGCTGTGGAAGGGGTCGGGGAGGACTTCTACCCCGAGAACCACGACCCATCCGTGGTCGACGAGGTGATCCAGGTAGACGACCGCGAGTCTTTCCTCATGACCCGCCGCCTGATGTCCGAAGAGGGCCTCTTCACCGGAGGCTCGTGCGGGATGGCCGCCGTAGGGGCGGTCCGCGCGGCGAAGGGGCTGCCCGAGGGCGCTGTGGTCGTCGTACTCTTGCCAGACACCGGGCGCAACTACGTCTCGAAGGCCTTCGACGACGACTGGGTGCTCGCCAACTCGGGCGCCACACAAGAGGACCTCGGAAAGCCCTACCGCATCTTCGAGGAGGGATCATGAAGTTCGCAGACAGCGGGTTCTCCACACGCGCCATACACGCGGGGCAGGACCCTGATCCTGCGACGGGGGCGACGATAGTCCCGATCTACCAGACCTCCACCTACACCCAGGAAGCTCCCGGACAGCACAAGGGCTACGAGTACAGCCGAACGGGCAACCCGACCCGCACGGCCCTCGAAGAGTGCGTAGCGGCCCTCGAAGGAGCCGAGTACGGCCTCGCCTTCGCCTCCGGGCTCGCCGCGACGACCGCGGTGATGAGCCTCTTTTCGCCGGGTGACCACGTCGTCGCCGGCGACGACCTCTACGGTGGCACGTACCGCCTCTTCGACAAGGTCCTCCCACGCACCGGCGGGCTTGAATTCACCTACGCTGATACAACGGATGCTGCCTCCGTCGAGGAGGCGCTAAGGCCCGAGACGAGGCTGCTCTGGATCGAGACGCCGACCAACCCGATGCTCACCCTCTCCGACATCGCGAAGCTCTCGGAGATGGCGCACGAGCGCGGCGCCGTCGTCGCCGTGGACAACACCTTCGCCTCGCCTTACTTCCAGAACCCGCTCTCTTTGGGCGCTGACATCGTGGTCCACTCCACTACCAAGTACATGGGTGGCCACTCGGACGTAATCGGCGGAGCGGTCGCGACCTCCAACGAGGAGTTCCACGAGGAGATCAAGTTCTACCAGAACGCCGCAGGCGCCGTGCCAGGCGCGTTCGACGCCTGGATCGTGCTCCGCGGCCTCAAGACCCTCGCCGTCCGCATGCGCCAGCACGAGGAGAACGCACTGGCGGTCGCGCGGTTCTTGCAGGATCATCCCGAGGTCGAGACCGTACACTACCCTGGCCTGCCCGACCATCCTCAGCACGAGCTGGCGAAAGAGCAGATGAGTGGCTTTTCGGGGATGGTCTCGTTCACCCTCAGAGGCGGCGCGGAGGCTGCCTACGCTGCGGTGCAGAAGACGCGGGTCTTCCACTTCGCCGAGTCGCTCGGCGGGGTCGAGTCGCTCATAACCCATCCGGCCACGATGACCCACGCCGCCATCCCGCGCGAGCAGCGCGAAGCCAGGGGCGTCACCGACGGCCTCATGCGCCTCTCCGTCGGCATCGAGGACAAAGATGACCTCATAGCCGACCTGGACGGCGCGATCAGGGCCGGTTAGTCGGAATCTAGAGAGTTCGTCCGGCCGCCCGTTTCGGACCGGTCAGCCCGCGATGGTCTCTCCGTTGCGCTCCCTGTAGTCGTCGCGCCAGGCGATCAGGTCTTTTAGGGGGCTCATGTCGTAGTCGGGGCCGCCGAAACCCATGATGAGGTGGGTTATGCCGTTCTCTACGTAGCGGTCTGCGTCCTTGACCAGTTCCGGACTGACCATAACCGAGCGCTCTATCTCTCCTTTGTCGCGCCCGACCTTCTCGCACCAATCGTCGAGTATGCCGCTCTTGCGGCCTGCCTCCTCCGGGTTCCCGAAACCGTTCCAGATGTGGGCGCGCTCGGCGACGATGCGCAGGGTTACCTTCTCGCCTCCGCCGCCGATGAGGATCGGGATCTCCCGCGTGGGCGGCGGGTTCAGTTTACCGAGCCGTTCCTCGATAACGGGCATCGCGGCGTCGAGGTCGCGCAGCCGGCTCCCCGCCGTACCGAACTCGTAGCCGTACTCGTCGTAGTCCCTCTCGAACCATCCCGAGCCGATCCCGAGTATGAGGCGTCCGCCCGAAATTTGGTCCACTGTCCTGGCCATATCCGCGAGCAGGTTCGGGTTCCTGTACGAGTTGCACGTGACGAGCGCCCCGAACTCTACCCTATCTGTGACCTCGGCCATCGCACCTAGCAGCGTCCAGCACTCGAAGTGCTTGCCGTCGGGGTCACCGTAGAGCGGGTAGAAGTGGTCCCAGTTGAAGAGAGTGTCTGCCCCCATCTCCTCGACCCTGAGCCACGCGTCGCGCATCTGCGCGTAACTGGCTTGCTGCGGATGAAGCTGCGCCCCTACCCTTACCGTCATCCTTCGCCTCCTCCTTTAGCCAACCGGGAGATTATGCCACGCGGAGGGCGCGATCATGAGGTCTACAACAGCGCCCAGGCCGCGGTAGTGACGCCGAGGGTGCCTGTCAGGATCACGAGCCCCAGGGTAAGAGCCCGGAACGCCCGCTCGGAGACACGCCCAAGGAGCGCCGTGCCGATGGCCTTTCCGGCGATGGCAGCCGGAATGAGCACGAGCCCCAGGGGGACTTCCGAGGCGTCTACGAGGCCTCGGAAGGCCAGGACCGCGAGCCCGACGACGCTCATGGGCAGGAAGTATAGCGCGCTCGTTCCCCTGAACTCGTGCTTCGGGAGGCCGCGCGAGGCGAGGAGCAGCACTATCGGGGGGCCGGCGAGCCCTGTCGAGGTCGAGAGCGCCCCGCTGGCCGAACCAGCGAGGAGGGTTCCCCACCGCGTACCGGCCCCAGGCAGCCTGACGTTCCTGACCAGGAGCAAGGCCGAGAAGACGACGATGGCGCCGATCCCGAGGCGCACGTAGTCGGGGTCGATGGCGCGCAGTACCTCGGCGCCCAAAACGATCCCGAAGAGGGCGGGGATCACGAGTGCCAGCGCGAGCGGTTTGCGCGCCTCGTGCCAGGAGTCCCACACCACCGCGGCGTTTATGAAGATCGAGAAGATAGCCGTCAGCACGACGACCGTTCGGGGCTCGTAGACGAAGAGGAGTATCGGCGTGCTGATGAGGGCCAGCCCGAAGCCCGTAAGCCCCGTGACGATGCCTGCGAGCAACGCCGCAAAGAGCGCCACGAGCAGTGCCGCACTCAACAAAGGAGCGTTCCTCCCCCGAAGCCTGCCGCCTGTTGCCTGATACCCGAAACCTAGATCAGCGCAGGATGCCTGCGTAGAGGCGTTCCCAGGCCTCCATCTCGGGCGTGAAGTAGCGCACCCGCGTCTTCTTGTACTCGCGGGTTGAGTAGAGGGAAGTGTAGTCTGTGAGGCCAGTCTCCTCGGCCATCGCAGTGAGGACGTTCTCGCACTCCTCGACGCTGCGGCCGTGGACCATGGAGAAGACGGAGTAGGGCCAGTCCTCGTAGGTTGGCCGCTGGTAGCAGTGGGAGACGGCCTGGTAGTGGGCGAAGGCGTTGCCTACCTCTTCGATGCGCTCGTCGGGCACCCTCCAGACCCCCATGGCGTTGGCCTTGAAACCGGCCTTGCGGTGGTAGAGGACGGCAGAGAAGCGGCGCATGATCTTGCGGTCGCGCAGGTCGTAAGCCCTCTCCAGGAGCTCTTCGTAGGAGAGACCGACCTGCCGACCCCACAGGTCGAAAGGACGCGGCGTCAGCGGGACGTCCTCCTGGAGGGCCATAATGGCGGCCTTGTCATGCTCCGAGATGTTCCTGTCGGCGCTCTCCCTGTCGGATTCGCCGTACTGGGGTGCCTCCTTCTTCGCCGTAGCGCCGGCATTCATATCCAGGGTCACCCCTATCTTGAAGAGCTTCAGGGTGGGCAGAATGCGGGTCTTCTGCGCGCCGCTTATGTGGTGCAGCACGTCGACGGTCCCTTCGAGTCCGAGGCGGGAGTCGGGTGGGACGGCGACGGTGTACCAGAGGTTGAACTCGTTGTTGCGCTCGTAGTTGTGGGAGACGCCGGGGTGGGAGTTTATGGCCTTGGCGCCCTCGTTGAGTTTGTGGGCCGGGATCCTGGCGGCGACCAGGCTCGACTCGTAACCGAGGACGCGCGTATCGAAGATAGCGCTGATCTGGCGTATCACCCGCCCCCTCTTGAGCGCCTCTATACGCCGGATGACTTCGTCGCCCGCGATTCCAAGGTCGCGCCCGATGGCCTCGAAAGGCTCCCGCTCCAGCGGGACCTCGCGCTGGATCCGGTTGAGTATCTCCCTGTCGGTGCTGTCCATCATGCGACTGCCGGTAGTTGTGCTGACCACGCTTTAGGTGCCCTTCTCGACGATTTCTTTCTACAAGAACGCACTATAGCAGGCGCGACCAGAACACGGTATGAGAATTTTTACGTTGTTTCGTCCTCGATGCGCAGGGCTGTGCGAAGCATGCCCGCCCTTACGACTCTCGCGCCTCCATCGCCTTACGGTACTCGGCGTAGACGTTCTGGATGTCTTTCCAGACCAGGCGTTTGGCATTGTTCAGGTCGTCGCCACGCTGCCTGAGGACGTAGGCGGGGTGGAAGGTCGCCATCGTCTTGATGCCGTCTCTCTCGTACCACGTGCCGCGGTCCTTGGTGATCCTGAAGTCCTTGTCTATGATCGTCTTCGCGGCTGGACCACCGAGGCAGAGGATGATCTCCGGCTTGACGGCCTCGATCTGGCCTTGCAGGTAAGGGTTGCAGGCCCTTATCTCAGTGGTCTTCGGCTGGCGGTTCTTCAGCCTGCCGCCCTCCTCGACGGCGGCCCTGCACTTAACGACGTTCGTCAGGTAGATCTGTTGCCTGGTCAGGTCCACGGCCGCCAGAATGTCGTCGAGTAGCTTGCCAGCCCTCCCGACGAAAGGCAGTCCCGTGGCGTCTTCGTTCTCACCAGGCCCCTCGCCGACGAGCATCAGGGGCGAGTAGGGGTCCCCGGTCGCGAAGACGGTGTTGGTGCGGCTCTTGGCCAGGTCGCACTTGGTGCAGACGGAGACCTGACGGGCGAGCTCCTCCAGCCGTCTCTCGCGGTCCTCGCCGCCCTCCGCGGAATCGAAAAGACTCTCCAAGGCTCCTCCCGGATACTAGCGTGCCTATGCTATTCTACACTGCACGCTTCGGACCCTGGGGAGTACGTCGAGATCATAGAGTTTCGAGCGTTCAACGAGTACTTCGGGAACTACCAGGTCCTCGAAGACATAGTTTTCTCCGTGGACGAGGACGAGTTGTGATGGTCGTCGGCCCCAGCGGCTCGGGCAAGAGCACGCTTCTGCACGCCCCGCGTCGAGAGATGGTGGATCTGGGATGAAACCGAGAGTCGAGTTGGACGATATCCGTCCCTACGAACCGCCGAGGATGGCGTGGGAGATCGAGGTGGATCGTGGCTCGAAAGAGTATGCGAAGCTGACGATGAACGAGCTCTCCTTCGGTCCGCTGCCAGAGGCGAGGGCGGCTGCTATGGAGGCCATCTCCCGCGCCAACCGCTACCCCGCGCGCGACGCCGACCCGCTCAGGAAGGCTATCTCCGCCGCGAATCCAGGCATCACGGCCGCCAACGTGGTGGTTGGTAACGGATCCAGCGAGGTCCTGGTTGACCTCTTGCAGATCCTGGATCGGCCTGGCGAGGTCGTCTTCCCCTGGCCCTCCTTCCCCTTCTACTCCTCGGCCACCCGCGTCGTCGGCCTGACGGAATGCCAGGTGGCGCTAGACGAACGCCACGCGGTGGACCTCGACGCCCTGCACGCAGCCGTCGGCCCCGAGACGAGGGCCGTCATCCTGTGCAACCCCAACAACCCGACGGGCACTTACCTACCCTTGGACCGGGTACGCTCGTTCGCAGGGGCGCTTCCAGAAAGGGTGCTCCTGATCCTGGACGAGGCCTACTACGAGTTCGTCGAGGATCCTGCGTACGCCGGCTCGCACGAGCTGGTGCTTCAGTCCACCAACGTAGTCTCGAGCAGGACCTTCTCCAAGGTCCACGGGCTCGCCGGATTCAGGATCGGCTTCGGGATTGCCCCGCTTGGGATCTCGGACTACGCCTGGCGCGCCCACGTCCCGTTCAGCGTGAGCATCGTCGCGCAGGCCGCCGCCGAAGCCTCGATGGGCCAGACACGGAGCATCACCGAGCGGGCGCGCTTCATGACGCAGGAGCGGGAGCGCCTGCAGGCTGCCTTCGACGAAACCGGCCTGGAGTACGTACCCTCGCACACGAACTTTATCCTGGTCAGGACAGGGCCTGCAGTCTTCGAGCGCACGGGGGTACTGGTGCGCGAGGGCGAGGCGCTCGGGTACCCGGGGTGGAGCCGGATCTCGATAGGCAGCGCACAGGAGAACGACCGGATAATGGCAGCCCTCACTTGACCGGTAAGCCCTGGACTTCAGCGGTTTTCACTTCGAACGAGCTTCACCACGCTCGGGCACCCTCTCACGGCGCATCGGCTTCCCGTAGAACCTCCCGAAACCTGTAGCCCGATGCCGTGGCTGGCTGAAAGACTGCGCCTTCAGCCAACCACTCTAGGGTGCGATCCCTGGCGGTCGGTACTGTGTCCCCTACCGCGTGACCAGCACGGGGCAGGTCGCATGGTGCAGCACCTGGTAGGCTACGCTGCCGAGCACGATGGCCCTCACCGCCCCCTTCCCCCTGCCGCCGATGACGATCAGATCGGCCTCGAGCTCGTCCGCGACCCGGATGATCTGGTCGGCTGGCGCGCCGCCGCGGATGAGGGTGTCCACGTTGGGGGTCATGTCCTTCAGCTCCTCCGCGACGAGCTCGACGGCCTCCTGCGCCGCCCGATGGAACGAGTAGCCGCCCGGATCCTCAGCCTGCCTGGCGGCGTGCTCCTCCTCGCCGAAGTCGCTCGCGAACGGTACGGCTGCCAAAGGCCTGACCACGGCTAGAACGCTGACGCGCTCCAGCGAGACAGGGTCCAGAAGCGAGCGCAGGTACCGGGCCGCCTTGAGCGACTGCTCCGAACCGTCGGTGGCTATCAAAACGTGGGTCATGCTGCTCCCTCCGTCTACTCTCGGCCGTCTCGCCCGCCGCCCGACCGCGACGGGTCCAGCCTACGCTGCGCCAGGTTGTTCACGAAGTACAGCCCGACCCCCACCAG
>JACCSM010000399.1 GCA_013698525.1 Rubrobacteraceae bacterium | reverse complement strand
TGCTCGAGCCAAGGAGCGTCGACGAGTTGATCGAGGCCACAGAGAGGGCCGGCGAACACAACGTCCCGGTCACCATCCTCGGCGGGGGTACGAACGTGCTCGTGAGAGACGGCGGCATCAGGGGACTGACGATCCGCCTCGCCAAATCCCTGACGAACGTCGAGATCGAAGGGACGCATGTTACCGCCGACGCCGGTGTGCTCTACCCCGTGCTTGCCAACACCACGGCAGGCCGCGGCCTCGCCGGCCTGGAGTTCGCGACAGGCATCCCTGGTACCGTCGGCGGCGCACTCTACATGAACGCCGGGGCCTACGGCAGCGAGACGACCGAGGTCCTCGACTGGGCCGACGTGTTCAGGGAACACCGGGTAGTCAGGATGGAGAACAGAGATCTTGACCTGTCTTACCGTCACAGCGCCCTGCACGATAACCCCGGTTGGGTCGTCCTGCGGGCAGGCTACACGCTCACCCCAGGCGACCCGACACAACTGAAGGCTCGCATAAAGGAGTTCAGGGCGCAGCGCATGAACGGCTCCCCCAATAGACCGAGCTGCGGCTCCACCTTCAAGCGTCCCAAGGGAGACTTCCCAGGTCGCGTGATAGAGGCCGCTGGCTTGAAAGGCACCAGGGTAGGCAGGATCGAGGTCTCCCCGGTGCATGCCAACTACTTCGTAAACCTCGGGGGCGGTACGGCCCAAGAGGCCCTCGAGCTGATCGAACACGTCCGCCAGAAGGTCCGCGAGAGACTGGGTATCGAGTTGGAGCCGGAAGTAAGGGTCATAGGGGAGCCGTAGGAATTGCAGCATTTCGGCTTTCGCATGCGCAAGCCCTGGCTGAATTGCTGACAAGCTGAGGCCGAAGCGTGCTGACAGGCTGAAGTGCTATTCAGCTGACAGCTTGTTTCGGCCCTGACCGCCTGAACAGGTCCGGAACGTCTGCGAGGTCGGTGTGGGCGTCGCAGACGTCGAGGAGGGCCTGGGAGGTGCACTGGGCTGCGCTTATGACCTCCACGCGGATGCCCTTTTCGCTCTGGAGGTACTCGACGGCCTCGACGTAGTCTCCGTCGCCGGAGACGAGGACGTAGGTATCGGCGTGCCCTGCGAGACGCATCATGTCGACGACGACGCCTATGTCCCAGTCGCCCTTGTGCGAGACCGTCCTTTCCCCTTCTGGGGTCAGGGTCTCGTGTACCACGAGCGGCTTGGAGCGCACCTTGTAGCCGAACTTGTTGAGGTTGTAGACGAAGGAGCGCGCCGAGGTCGTCCCCTGTCCCTCCTCGGCCTCCTGCTTCTCGACGATGTAGAAAGTCGCCCTAAGGAGCTTCCTATCCCCGACGGCCGCCGAGAGGAGCCTGGCGTAGTCGAGGATGCCTTTGTAGTAGTTCTTGATCGAGTGGTATAGGTTCGCCCCGTCGACGAAGACGGCCACCCGCTCTGTACTTCTCCCTTCCATCACGTCCGAATATTAGCAGAAAACATTGCATGCCCGTATAAGGTAGGCGGTTTACCGGGCACACGAACTACGCTAATATCCATTGGCCGCTCTGCGTCGACTCTAGAGAGGAGTGAGCAAGTACGGACTTCGAGGTCAGCATAGCCGAGCATGCCGAAGGATACTCCGTCGTCTCGGTGCGGGGTGAGATGGACCTTCATACCGCCCCGAGGTTCCAGTACGCGATAGAGCGGGCCGTCGAGAACGAGGGCGTTGGCACGGTCGTAGTCGACCTTGGCGACGTTGCGTTTATGGACTCCACAGCCCTCTCGGCCCTCATCCGCTCCAAAGACACCCTCGGGCAGCAAAAGATCTCCCTTCGCCTCGCCGCCCCCTCGAGAGCCGTCGAACGCATCTTCTCCGTGACGGGCTTCCAGGACTACTTCGATATCTTCCCCTCCCGCGAGGCCGCCATCCCGGTCTGATTCCGAAAACAACAAGCTGAAATGCTTGCAATGAGGTCCTGGACCTCTTTGCAAACTGCTCTAGAATCTGATCATTATGATGGCCGACATAA
>JACCSM010000398.1 GCA_013698525.1 Rubrobacteraceae bacterium | reverse complement strand
TTCAGCTTTGCCGCCGTAGACCACTTGAAGCTGCGTATCGACGAGCACAATGCCGCCTGGCAGGACTTCTTCGAAGGGTGCGGCGTGGAGCCCATGGAGGTGGTCTACGAGGAGCTCGTCGAGGATTATCCGGGGACCGTATTGTGGCTCCTCGATGGCATCGGGATCTCCACTCCGCAGAACTTTGCCGTCGCCGAGCCTAAAATGAGGCGGCAGGCTGACGAGCTCTCTGAGGAGTGGGGCCGTCTGTACGACAAGCGCGCTGCCGCGAAAACCGTGCAGAAAGGATAATGTTGCCGGATCTTCCGAACATCCTCTACATCCACTCCCACGACACCGGGCGCTGGGTCAGGCCCTACGGCTACTCCGTCAGGACGCCTAATATCCAACGGCTCGCCGAGGAGGGCGTGCTCTTCCGCAAGGCATTCTGTGCGGCCCCGACGTGTTCTGGGAGCCGGGCCTGTTTGCTGACAGGCCAGTACGCCCACTCCAACGGTATGGTCGGCCTCGCCCACCGCGGGTTCTCGCTCAAGGATTACAGGCACCACATCGTGCACACCCTGCGAGATCTCGGGTACTGGTCCGCGCTCATCGGCGAGCAGCACATCTCCAAGAAGCCCGACGTCATAGGATACGACGAGGTCGTCAAGATCAGCACCAGCCACACCGACGACGTCGTGCCAGTGACGCTCGATCTGCTAGAGCGCGCCAGCGACAGGCCCTTCTTCCTCTCCGTCGGGTTCTTCGAGACCCACCGCGAGTGGTTCCGTCGCAGCTCCCCCAAGAAAGCCAACTACGTCATTCCCCCGCCCAATCTACCTGACGCACCCGAGACGCGCCTCGACATGGCCGCCTTCCAGGAGAGTGCCCGATCGCTGGATCGGGGCGTAGGAGCCGTTCTCGACGCCCTCGACGCCGAAGGGCTGGCAGACGACACGCTCGTCATCTGCACGACCGACCACGGCCTCGCCTTCCCCGGCGCGAAAGCCACCCTCTACGACAGGGGGCTTGGCGTCATGCTAATCCTGCGCGGGCCAGGCGGTTTCACCGGCGGCAAGGCGAGCGACGCACTCGTCTCCCACATAGACCTGTTCCCGACGGTCTGTGATCTTGCCGGTGTCGAGAGGCCTGAGTGGCTGCAGGGGGAGTCGCTCCTCCCGCTCGCGAACGGGGAGGCCGATGAGGTCAGGGACGCTATTTTCGCCGAGAAGACCTACCACGTCGCCTACGAGCCCGAGCGGTGCGTCCGCACCCACCGCTGGAAGTACATCCGGCGCTTTGGGGACCGTACAAGGCCCGTCCTGCCCAACACCGACGATGGCCCGAGCAAGGACCTGCTGCTCTCGTATGGGTGGGGCGATCGTACGATACCCTCCGAGCAACTCTACGACCTCGTCCTCGACCCGAACGAGTCGCACAACCTCGCCGGAGATCCTGCCCACTCGGATACACTAGAGGAACTGCGCGGGAGGCTCGAGACGTGGATGATCGAGACGAAAGACCCGCTCCTCGACGGGGACATGCCTGCGCCAGAAGGCGCCGAGCTCAACGACCCTGATGGCCTCTCCCCCAACGATCCCACGATCGTCGTGTGAGCAGGGCTGAGAAGGAAATGTAAACTACGGCTGAAGAGACAGTCGGAGCGTCGAAAGGAAGCGAACATGAACGAAGAACGCGGATTCACGTTGTGGTTCACCGGTCTATCCGGGTCTGGCAAGACGACCATATCCGAGATCGTCGAGCACGAGCTGCGCGAGAGGGAGAGGTCTGTGGAGGTCCTCGACGGTGACATAGTGAGGACCAACCTGTCCAAAGGCCTTACCTTCTCCAGGGATGACCGCAACGTAAACGTGCTCAGAATAGGCTTTGTGGCGAACCTGCTCACGCGCAACGGGGTGGGTGTGATCGTCAGCGCCATCTCCCCATACAAAGAGGCACGGGACCAGGTGCGGCGCAGGATCGTCGACTTCGTCGAGGTCTTCGTCGATGCCCCACTGGAGGTGTGCGCCGAGCGTGATGTCAAGGGCCTCTACAAGAAAGCCTTCTCCGGCGAGATAGAGCAGTTTACGGGCGTCTCCGACCCCTACGAGCCGCCGAACGCCCCCGACCTCGTCCTCAAGACCGACGAAGAGTCGCCGGATGAGAGCGCCCGCAAGGTCATAGAGAAGCTCGAGTTCTTCGGGTACCTCTGGCCTCGGGAAGCGCAGGAGACGGAGTACAACTGGAGCTCCACCTGAGGGTCAGTCACTACTTGAGCTCAGCGCGTTGAGTGTCGACC
>JACCSM010000329.1 GCA_013698525.1 Rubrobacteraceae bacterium | reverse complement strand
CCGTAATCTGGATCAACCTCCTCTTCGTCGACTGGGCGCACAACGCCCTCCCCTACGTACCGATCTCCAGCGGCGCAGTAAACGCCTTCTCGACTCTGATCCTCCTGATCGCCGTAGGAGTAGGCATAGGCGTAATCGGCAGTTTCCTCTCCGTAACAAGATTCCTCAAGAAGATATAGCGCCACAGGCGCTATATCTTCAGCATTTCAGCAAGTCAGCACGCCGCCCGGCTTCGCCGGACAGCTTGTCAGCATTTCAGCAAGGGCTTGGCATGCGAAAGCTGAAATGCTGACGTGCTGACTTGCTGAAATGCGCGGCGAAGCCGCATGATAGACTCAGAGTGTGCCCTATCAGATACCTCTGATCGGAGATCTCTCTTGATACTACCGGCCATGCTGGTTCGTCGGGGGAAGTACTCGGTAGCAGACCCGCTCTTTGTCGAGGAGCGGCGTCCTGTGCTGGTCGCACGCAAGCTTCGCAGGGGCGCTGAGGCCGGCGACATAGTCCTCGTGAACGCCCGCGAGATGAACCGCTCGCTGCGCGGCGAGGTAACGCGCGTAATCGGTCCTTCTGAGGATCCGCGCAACGTCTATGAGGCGCTCTTCGCCTCCATCGAGACCTCCCGCGAGTTCCCGAGGACGGTCGAAGAGGAGGCCGATACTGTCGCACGCAGGGAGATCGGGGAGCGCATGGACCTGCGTTATCTCCCAACGGTGACCATAGACGGCGCCGACGCCAAAGACTTCGACGACGCGATCTCGGTCGAGCGTACAGCAGACGGCTTCAAGATATGGGTGCACATAGCCGATGTAACCCATTATGTCGAGCCTGGCTCCGCGCTCGACAGGCAGGCTGCATACAGGGGCAACTCCGTATACCTTCCTGGGACCGTGGCGCCGATGCTTCCCAGGCGTCTCTCGAACGATGTCTGCTCCCTGCGCCCGCACTCAGAGCGGGCCGCCGTAACGGTGGAGATGAAGGTCACCGGAGAAGGCGAAACAGGTGGCTACAGGGCTTTCCGGAGCACCATCGTGAGCGATGCCAGGCTCACTTACGAGGCCGTCGACGCGTTCCTGCGCGAAGCAGGGACGGTGGAGGAGGCTGATCTGGTCATGAACGCTTACGAGCTCTCGCGCAAGCTCAGGACGCGGGCGGCGAGGCGGGGCAAACTTGAGCTCGGTGGGCGGGAGCCGGAGTACCAGATGGACGAAGACGGGGTGCCCGTGGGTGCTGGAGTTCGTCGTTCGACGCCGGCCAGGGAGTTGATCGAGGAGCTAATGGTCCTCGCCAACGAGTCGGTCGCAAAGTTGCTGCATGGGAAGAAGGGCGGCGTCTTCAGGGTGCACGAGAGGCCAGACACGGAGTCTCTGGAACTGCTCGGAGAGAGGCTCGCAGCCGTCGGAATGCAGGCCGAGCCGACACCAGATAACCTTGGGACGATCTCCCAGATGGCCAAGTCAGACGCGGTGAACTACTTGATCCTACGCTCCATCCCCCGCGCCTTATATTCGCCCGATGACCTCGGCCACTACGGCCTTGCGCTGGAGCACTACACCCACTTCACGTCCCCGATCCGGCGCTACGCCGACGTCCTCGTTCACCGCGCCCTGCTAGGAGACGAACCTCCCGAGGACCTCGCCGGGGTCGCAGGCCATATCTCCGAGAGGGAGTACAGGTCCATGATCTGCGAGCGCACCGCGGACGAGTACACACTTATGTGGCTGATGCAAGACCGTGCGGGGGAAGTCCTCGAAGGGACGGTCGTGAGCACCGCCGCCTTCGGCCTCTTCGTCGAGCTCGAGACGGGGGCTACGGGCCTCGTCCACGTGAGCAAGCTCCCCGGATGGTGGGAGCTCGAGCCGAACGGCGTCGTCATCTCCAACGACGCCATAGGCGCTTCCTACAGGGTGGGGGACAGGGTTCTCGTAGAGTTGCTCGACGTACTCCCGCTCATGCAGCGGGCCGAGTTGAGGGTGGTGAAACGATTGTGACAGACTTCGCGCGCAACAGGAAGGCTCTCCACGACTTTGCCATCGAGGAGACCTACGAGGCCGGTATCCAGCTGACAGGGCCAGAGGTAAAGTCCGTCAGGGAGGGTCGGGCCAACCTCAAGGAGAGCTACGCCAGGGTGAGGGACGGAGAGGTGTTCCTGATCGGGGCGCACATCTCGCCCTACGCGAACGCCAGGCAAGAACGCCAGCTCCCCACCCGCGACCGCAAGCTTCTCTTGCACAGAAATGAGATCGACCGCCTCATCGGCAAGGGTCAGGAGGAAGGGAAAACTCTCATCCCCCTCAAACTCTACTCCAAGAACGGCATCGTCAAGCTCCAGATCGCCGTCGCAAGCCGCAAGCGACAGTACGACAAGCGGCGTGAGATCGCCAAGAAGACGGCAGACCGCGAGATCGAACGCGCCATGAAAGAGCGCCTCCG
>JACCSM010000285.1 GCA_013698525.1 Rubrobacteraceae bacterium | reverse complement strand
TGCTCGCCAAGCGGGTCGGGGACGGGGGGGCTGTCTTCGTGTGGCTCTTCGGCTTCTGCTCGCTTCTTATCTACGCCCCGCTCGCGATCGTCGTCGTGCTCGTTGTGGCGCCCCATCTGGGGCCGGTGCAATACCTCTTCATGTTCGGGAGTGGTGTCTTGCATCTCGGGTATTTCGTTTTGTTGCAGCGGGGATACGCGGTCGGGGATCTCTCACTCGTCTATCCACTCGCCCGTGGCACGGGACCCCTGCTCGCGACAGCGGCGGCCATCGTACTTTTCGGCGAGAGGCCGTCTCTACTCGTGTTTATCGGTATAGGTTTGATCACGGCCGGCGTCTTCGTGCTAACGGTCGAGTCGAGGAGTCTCCGTTCAGGACTCGGGGCCGGCGTTGTCTACGGGCTTCTCACGGGCGTGTTTATCGCGGCGTACACCATTTGGGACAAGCAGGCGGTGAGCGCGCTAATGATCCCACCCCTCCTGCAGAGCTGGGCGACGATCCTCGTCACCACGCTACTGCTGACCCCCATCGCGATAACCCGCAGAAAAGAGGTCCATACCCTCTGGCGCGCCCACAAGCCCGAGGTCCTCGGGGTTGCCATCCTCAGCCCGCTCTCCTACATCCTGGTCCTTACCGCCCTCGTCTTCACCCCTGTGAGCTACGTGGCCCCCGCGCGTGAGATCTCCATCCTCATCGGCGCCGCAATGGGGGCGCGCCTTCTCTCCGAAGGAGACTCAACGCGGCGCCTGATCGCCGCCGGCGCGATGGTGGTAGGGATCATCGCACTGGCGCTCGGCTGATTGTGAGCATTTCAGCAACTCAGCACTTCAGCATTTCAGCTTTTTGTTCTTGTTGAAAGCCGATCACTCATAGCTTGCGCAGTCGCACGCTCTTTACCGAGTGATCCTGGTCCTTCTCGAGGATCAGACGCGCCCTGTCTTTCGTTGGCTCGATGTTCTGTTTGAGGTTGGGGTGGTCGATCTCGTCCCAGACTCGCACGGCCAGATCTGTAGCCTGCTCCACCGAAAGCTCCGCGAAACGGTGGAAGTAAGCGGAGCTATCCCCGAGCGCCTCTTCCCGAAGGCGCAAGAAGCGCTTCAGATACCATTCCTTGATGTGACTCTCCTGCACGTCCACGTAGATCGAGAAGTCGCAGTAGTCGGAGGCGAAGACCATGTGCCCCTCGGAGGGCTCCTGTAGCCCGGCCTGAAGCATGTTGAGGCCTTCGACGACGAGGACATCGGGACGCCCTACGACCTGGGTACTGTCGGGGAGGATGTCGTAGGTCAGGTGCGAGTGGATCGGGGCGCTGACCCCGTCGCGACCGGATTTGATGTCAGCGAGGAACGTCAGAAGGCGCGGCAGGTCGTAGCTCTCGGGGAAACCCTTGCGTTCCATCAACCCCCGAGATCTCAGCACGTGGTTGGGGTAGAGAAAGCCGTCGGTGCTCACCAACCCGACCTCGAGACGCCCCGGCCAGCGGGAGATCAGGGCACCCAGTACCCTGGCCACCGTGCTCTTGCCAGCGGCGACGCTGCCTGCGATGCCGACGACGTAGGGCACCTCCTTCTCCTCCTCGGCCAGGAACGCGCGTGCTGCCCGGTACAGACTCTGCGTGGCGCCCACGTGGAGGTACAAGAGCCGCGAGAGCGGGAGGTAGACCTGTATTGCTTCCTCCGGGGAGAGGTGCGCCCCGAGTCTCAGCACATCGTCTTCGGACAGAGTGAACGAGGCGTCTGCCGGCAACCCGGCCCAATCCTCGCGGGAGAGACGCACGAACGGGTGGAGACTGCTCTGTCCGGCGTCCATGATAGCGTCCTCCTCTCACCCTCTTTACGGAGTCCCTATGACAGTCTTACACAGACTCTTCCAGGGCGCTCCTCTAGCGCGAATAGAGCTAGAAACGACGTCGCTTCGGCGATCACATCCACCTGTTATCTTGGGGGCTCGAGGGTTCAACATATGGTGCGCAATGCTGTAGACGGTTGTCGTGTGCTATGCTTCTACCTCTCCATCTCGGCCGCCATGATGGCATGGGGAGCAGAAGTAAGATAGCAACCTAGAGTGTATATGTCTTCGAGGAAGACGAAGATATGAGAAAGTGCAGAGTGAATGGCGGCAAGAGGGACAGAGACCCCTTGT
>JACCSM010000260.1 GCA_013698525.1 Rubrobacteraceae bacterium | reverse complement strand
ACCCATTCCCTCCTTCATCACCAAGACGGTCCCTTTCTAGCCCCCGGAGGGGTCGTTCCCCGTTTTCCTGACACCCCTTAGGCCGCCGGCGCCCCTTCCGCTGGCGGTCCGTGCAGTCTACGTTCGGACGCGCGTTTTGTAAAGCGTCTCGCCGAGGCAAGGCACCACGACCGATATACTCCCGTAACATGTCGAGTGTGTCGAAGGAGATAGGAACGTGTTGGAAGGACGCTGTTGCGGATGACCCGTAGCGTGAGCGTCCGGCGCGGTGCGCGCGTGGTCGTCCTCGGCGCCGGGTTCGCCGGAGCATCTCTGCTCAGGCACCTTCCTCCGGTTTTGCGAAGGCCAGGCGAGACCCTGCTTATCGATCGCAGGGAAGAGTACACTTTCGTGCCCCTGATCCACGAGGTCGCGGTTGGCCGCGTGCATCCGAGGAGCGTAAGCTCACCCATCGCACCCTTGTGCGCCGGCGCCTGCGAATTCCTGCACTCGGAAGTCTCGGGTATAGACCTCGCCCAGAAGACCCTGGAAACCCCGGAAGGCCCCGTTGGCTACGAGTATCTGGTCCTGAGCCCTGGCAGCGTCGAGGCCGAGCCGGGGCCGCTACTACAGGATTACTTCCAGCCCTTCTGGACCCTGGACGATGCGCTGCGCCTGCGCGGCGCCCTGAGCGATGCCTGGCGCCGCGCCACAAGCCCTGGGCCGCCACCGCCACCTGGCATCCTGACCGTGGCTATCGTCGGCGGCGGGGCGACCGGCGTGGAGGTGGCGGCCGAGGTTGCCGCCCTCTTCGACTATCTCGGGAAGCGGTCCCACCGCAGGCCGCCCGAAGAACCGCGGGTGGTGCTTATCGAGGGTACGCACCGCCTGATGGACTGGCTCGACCCCTACTTCGATAGGGTCGCAAGGAAGACTCTCTCTGGCCTCGGCGTCGAGGTACGCCTGAACTCGCCCGTAGAGAAGGCGAGCGCCGATGGCGTCCTTGCCGGCAAAGACTGGCTGAAATCAGCCACCCGGGTGTGGACGGCCGGTGTAGAGGCTCCGCCACTGGTGCGGGCGTTGCCAGGGGAGCACGACGCGGCAGGCCGCGCGCATGTGGGCGAGCACCTCACCCTGCCGGATCATCCCGAGGTCTACGTTCTCGGTGACGCCGGAGTGTACACCCACCCGCGCATCGGTCCCATGCCCCCTACCGCCTCCGTCGCCGTGCAGCAGGGACCGTGGGTCGCACGCGACCTAAAGCGCCGGTTGCGTGGCGCGCGGAGCAAGCGCGGCAGGCCGCCTTTTCGCTTGTTCGACCGGGGCTACGTAGTGAGCCTCGGTCCCGAGAGCGCCGTGGCCGACGCCGTCGGCCTCAGGCTGCGGGGCCCTGCAGCACAGGCGCTCTACAGAAGTGTCCTCCTCTACTACATGAAGAGCCGGCGCGACAGGATACTCACGGGTGCAGACTGGGCGATGGAGCGAACGCTCGGTCGGCTGGGGTTTGGGCCAGTCAGCTAGTCAGCACGCTGCCTGCGGCGGCTCTCAGCATTTCAGCTGCTTCCAGGGATGGCGCGTCACCCCGGCAACCGACCGGGTATGGCGAGCGAATCTCTCGTGCGAAAGCGCGGGGCGCGCATCCGTACTAAGCTGATTGGCTGAAATGCTGACAAGCGGAGGCCGCAAGGCCGGAGCGTGCTGACTTGCTGACTTGCTGATCTACGTCTCGACTCGCATCGGCGCCAGGTGGCGCTCGACTATTCCGGGCACGTCCTCTGGTGTTACGCTGGTGTACCAGACGTCGTCGGGGTAGACGAAGACGACAGGACCTTCCTCGTGGCGGCGGGTGCAAACGTTGCGGAGCACCGTAGACGGCGGTATGCCACGCACTTCCACCTCGTCTCTGAAAGCCGCGAGCAGTTCGCCGCCCCCCTTCGCGCCGCAGCGTCCCTCACCTGGTGTGGCGCAAACGAAGATCTGGCACACCTTCCTCATACCCAGATTCTATTCCGCAACCAAGAGAAGTCCAGACGCGACACCTACGAAGCTTTCAGCGGTCAGCAAGAACAAAAAGCTGATGGCTTATAGCTGAATGCGTGATTCGGGCAAGGTCGGTGACCTTGCCCGAATCACTCTTAGAAGCTCGTCACCGTCAGTCCGGTCTCAGCGCGCTCCTGGATGCGCCTGGCAGTGCCCGTCTCCTTGGCACTCTCGGCGACCGCTTCCGCGACGGCGGGGGCGACCCGTTCGTCGAAGACGGAGGGGATGATGTAGTCCTCCGAGAGGTCTTCACCCGGGATCACGCCGGCTATCGCCTCGGCGGCGGAGAGCTTCATCGGCTCGTCTATCTCGTGGGCCCTGACGTCGAGGGCGCCCCTGAAGATGCCGGGGAAGCAGAGGACGTTATTGATCTGGTTCGGGTAGTCGCTGCGTCCCGTGGCGATGATCCTCGCCTTCCCCATCGCGACCTCGGGCCTTATCTCAGGATCGGGGTTGGCCATGGCGAAGATGATCGGATCAGGGTTCATGCTCTCGACGTGCTCGACGGTGAGGACGTCGGGCGCGGAGAGCCCGAGGAAGAGGTCGGCCCCCGAGACAGCGTCCGAGAGGTCGCCGGTCCTTCCCTCGGGGTTGGTGTTCGCGGCGAACCACCGCTTGGACTCGTTGAGATCCTCGCGCCCCTCGTGGACGATGCCCTTCGAGTCGCAGCCGACGATGTTCTTCGCGCCCGCCGCCATGATGATCTTGGCGCACGCCACCCCCGAGGCGCCGACGCCGTTCACGACTATGCGGAGGCCCTCCACCTCTTTGCCCACGATCTTGAGGGAGTTGATCAGGGCCGCGAGCACAACGACGGCCGTGCCGTGCTGGTCGTCGTGGAAGACGGGGATGTCCAGATCCTTCTTGAGGCGCTCCTCGACCTCGAAGCACCGCGGGGCCGAGATGTCCTCGAGATTGATGCCGCCGAACGCGGGGGCCAGGTTCTTGACGGTCTCGACTATCGCGTCCGTATCCTTGGTGTCGAGGCAGATCGGGAACGCGTCCACGTTCGCGAACTGCTTGAAGAGCGCCGCCTTGCCCTCCATCACGGGCATCGCGGCCCGCGGCCCAATGTCCCCAAGACCGAGGACGGCCGTACCGTCAGAGACGACAGCGACCATATTGCGTTTGATGGTAAGGTTGAAAGCCCTCTCAGGGTCGCTGGCTATCGCCCTGCAGACGCGCGCAACACCTGGCGTATAGACCATAGACAGATCGTCGCGCGTGCGGATCTGGAGCTTGGAGCGGATTTCGATCTTACCCCCAAGGTGCATGAGGAACGTCCTGTCCGAGACGTTGATGACCTTGACCTGGGGCAGGTCCTCGACGACCTTGACCACCTGCTGACCATGCTCCGAGTCACGGGCGTTGACGGTTATGTCGCGGACGGTTCTGTCCTGGCGCATCCGCACGATATCGACAGCGCCGACGAGCCCATCCGCCTCCCCTACGACCGTCAGAATCCTCCCAAGGGCTCCCGCCTCGTGCGGAAACTCGACCCTCAAGGTGAGACTGTAACTCGCACTGGGTATCGATTCCATCTTAGTAACCCCTATCCCTCGTTAGCCCGCCCCACACGGAGCCCGATGACGATGATTGTATTGCAGCCGCCAATTCCGGTAAATAGGTTTCAGCACTTCAGCACTTCAGCTTTCGGTCGTTCGGACGCCCGGGAAGGCCTCGAGAAGCGGTTTCGCCGATGCTCCGGGCGGCACAGCACTACCTGGCTGACTTGCTAAGAGCCGCCGCAGGCGGCGTGCTGAATTGCTGACTAGCGGAAGCCGAAGGCTGGAGCGTGCTGATTATATTGGCAGATATCCAGGATCTTCGGGGAGATCGGTTCCCGGAAGGGCGTCGCGCCTGGCGAGGAACCATCTTCCCGTCTCGGTGAGGGGGCCAGCCTCCCCTGCGGCCTGTTCGAGGCCGGCCCGCAGCTCGTGCAACAGCGGCGGTCGCTCGCCGTATGAGACCATCTCCAGCTCGGCGGCGACGGCGGCATCGACGAACTCACCCCAGAGGCGCGATGCGGGTGCGTCGAGTTCAGGCGGTGAGGCGAAGGCGTGTTTGATCTCTTCCGGGAGCGGAGCGGACGCCAGCATCTCGACGCGCCCGGAATCGAGGCTACCGGCCCGTTCCTCCAGGTAGCGGCGGGCGGCGAAGAGCAGTAGTCGTGAGGGGACGGTGCGCTTGTTCCAGGAGGCGGCGACCACCTCCCAGTCTATAAAAGATCCAGCATAGAGCCTCTGCAAGTCCATAGAGCTATTCTAGATCAGCATTTCAGCTTGTCAGCACTTCAGCATCTCAGCTTTGTTGGGAGCGGATTGCGTTCGTCTTGCCCGGCGGTAGAAAAGGCTCAGCATCGTTTGCCACGGAGCTTGGCTCCGTGTAGGAGCCTCTCTGGCACAGGCACTGGCTGAAATGCTGAGAGCCGCCGCAGGCGGCGTGCTGACTGGCTGACTTGCTAGCCTGCGCGGGTTTTGGATGGGTTGCCCTTCCAAAACCCGCCTTCAGAAGCCGCTCGAAGGGACGTCTTCGACGGTGTAGAGTTCATCCGTGTCGGCCTCCGGGAAATCGAGCGCTAGGTCACCGGCCGTAGCCGTGGCCATGTAACCGGACCAGATGTCCATGGGTAGGGTCTCTCCGTTCGGCTCCTGTAAGCCGTGGACGCCGACGAGAGTGCGTTGGCCTTCCGCATAACCGACCCACACGGAGGTGCAAAGACGGGGTGTGTAGCCGACGTACCAGGCGTCGGCGAAGTTGTCCGTGGTACCCGTCTTGCCCGCTGAGGGATGTCCGATCTCCTCGTCGAGGTCGTGGAACATCGACGCCGTCCCGTCCTTCACAACGCCCCTGAGGACCTGGGTCGCAACCGCCGCGTCGTTGCCCGTGAGCACGCGCCGACCGCTGATTTGGTGGTCGTAGACCGTCTCGACCTCGCCGTAGCTATTCCTGTCGATACTCTCGATGGAGTAAGGCTCCCGATGGATGCCGCCACCGGCGAAAGTCGAGTAGGCAGAGGCCATGTCGAGCGGACTGACACCCGAACCCAGGCCGCCTATCGCGGTCGACGGGTAGGGGTCGACGGGCGTGGTGATGCCAAGGTCTTCGGCGGCCTCGACAACGTTGTCCAATCCAACGTCGGCGGCGAGCTGCACGAAGACCGTGTTGTCCGACTCCGCCATGGCGTCGGACACGGAGATCTCTCCCCGCTCTATGTAGTCGTAGTTGTGTATCTCGTAGTACTCGTCCTCGAAGTCGAAGGTCAGATCGTGGGAAATGTAGGTGCTCTCCGGGGAGATGTCTTGCTTGAGGGCAGTGGCGAGCACGATGGGCTTGAAGGAGCTGCCGGGTTGACGTCTGGCGTCGAGCGCGAGGTTGAAGTCCCCTTCCTGTCCCGCCAGGGCTCGTATGGCGCCGCTCTGAGGCTCTATCGTCACGACGGCGGCAGAAGGGTCGGTCGACTCGAAGAGTACGTCATCCGAGGTCTCGACGGCCGCGTTCTGGAAGTCTGGATCCATCGTCGTGTGAATTCTCAATCCCCCGAGTTGTAGGGCCCGAGGCCCGAGCCTCTCCTCCACCTCCCGCCCGACCTTCTCGAGGAAAGGCGTATACGCCGGGTCTTCGGGCGGCGGGTCAGGGGCGAACTCCAGTGGCGCAGCCTCGGCCTCCTCGCGCTCTTGGGAGGAGATCATACCCTGTTCCTGCATCAGCATTAGTACCCTGTCGCGGCGCCCGCGGACCGGCTCCACGATAAGATCACCATCCCAGGTCGCGTAGGCCGAAGGTGCGTGGAGCAGACCGGCTAGCATCGCCGCCTCCGAGAGGTCGAGATCTCGGGCGCTCTTTCCGAAGTAGCGCTGCGCCGCCTCCTCAGCTCCGTAGGCGCCGTCCCCGAAGTACACGGTGTTCAAGTAGGCGGTCAGGACCTCGTTCTTGGTGTGCTTGCGCTCGTAGGTGAACGCGAGCGCGGACTGGACAAATCGCCTGCGAAAAGTGATGTCGAGGCGCTGGTCCTCGGGAACGTAGAGGTTCTTCATGAGTTGCTCCGTGATCGTTGAGCCGCCCTCCTGCACCTCCCAGGATCTCAGGTCCGTCCAGGCCGCACGGGCGAGCCCCTCGAAGTCGACACCGAAGTGGCCGTAGAAGCGCCGGTCCTCGACAGCGACGACGGCTTCGGGGAGATGCTCCCCGAGACCTCTGAAGCCAACGGTCTCGCGGCTCTCGGTGACGGGGATCACCCCTACCCTGTTACCATCCACGTCGTAGACGTAGGAGTTCTCGGCAAGCGCTGGGTAGGTCCGGCCGAGGTCGTCCTCGTACTCCCTAACGACGAACAGATAGAGGCAGGCGATAATCACCGCGGCGGACATACCGAGGATCAGAGCGAGGTTGAAGAGGGCGCGTAGTCCTCTGCGTGCCGGGCGCCCGAGCCGGCGCCCCTTCGACTTCTTTTTGCTGGTTTCGAAGAAGTTGTTCACGGCCCTCCGGCTCTAGTCTACTCCAATTGGGTCGGGGCGGTCGAGCAAGCCAGACCGGAAAGCAAGCGGTCACGCAGATGGTAGGATGCGTGCATGCCGGAGTTGAGTTGCACGGTCAGGCGCGTCGGCGACCACGAGAGCCGAACGGAGGAGTACGAGATCGCCTACGCGGTAGGGCGGGCGACCCCGCGCGGGTTGCGGATCAAGTACCAGGCCGCGCGGGCTTACGAGATAAACGCCGCCATCGACGCCGCGGTGGAGGTGGCCAGGGAAGCCATCGGTGAGGCTGACCCAGACCTGAGGGGCCCCACAGACGAGGCCCTCTCCAAGTTCTCCTGGCGCGCGATCCAATCCGCCAAGTACGAACAGGGCGAGGCAAGATCTTCAAGCCTCGAGTACTGAAAGCGGGTTTTGCTGCGGGCTCACGGCTGATGGCTCGTCGTGCGTATGGCTCATACGTAATCCGGCAGATTGCTTCTGGATTGAGGCGCAGAGCGCCAGGCGCAGTGGATTCCCGCTTGCGCGGGAATGACGGTTGTGCCGGGAGCAGGGGGTAGGAGTTGCGCTCGCCCCGCTTGTACACCGCGGAAGTGATCCTGCGAATTCCGGTTCAAGACTTTTGCTCGGCGCTGTCGGAGGCCAGAACGCTTGCGATCAACTCCTCGAGTGTGACCCTGCTTTCGTAGAGCGCGGTGCCGACAACCACGCCGGTGACACCGGGCGTCCGTGAGAGCGTGGCTACGTCCTCGGTCCCGCGGACTCCGCCGCTGGCGATGGTGGGGATTATCTTCGCGACCGTTGCGGTCCCTTCGAGGGCAGCCCCTGCGTTCATGCCGTCGCGAGCGACATCGGTGTAGAGGACGGAGGCGACCCCGTCGGCAGCCAACTCCTTGGAGAGGTCAAGGACAGAGACCCCGCTCGACCTCAGCCAGCCGTGCGTCGCGACGACTCCTTCACGCGCGTCGACGGCGACGACGAGCGAAGCACCAGCCTCCTCGACCGCCCTCAGCCGCAGGTCCCTGTCCTCGACCGCCGCGGTCCCAATTACGACCCGCAGGGCGCCGGCACCCCGCACGGCGCGCAGATCTTCGATGGAGCGTACGCCGCCCCCAACCTGGAGCGGGACGCCGACCGATCCCGCGATACGGCGGATGAGCTCGAGCTGCACGAGCCTGCCCTCTTCGGCGCCGTCGAGGTCGACGACGTGTATCGCCTGAGCCCCCTGACGCTCCCACTCGCGGGCGCGCTCGACGGGGTCGGCATCGTACTCCTTGGCCCGTCCGAAGTCCCCCTGCCTGAGACGCACGCATCGCCCACCGCGCAGGTCGATAGCAGGATAGACGGTAAAGTCACTCAAACCGATCCCGCCCAGGCCAGGAAATTCTCGTACAGCTTCAGGCCTGCCCTGCTGCTCTTCTCCGGATGGAACTGGACGGCGACGAGGTTCTCCCTTCCTGCCGCTGAACAGAAGCGCGTCCCGTAATCCGTCTCGCCGATGAGGTCCCCTGAATCCTCCGGCACGGGGTAGTAGGAGTGGACGAAGTAGAACGCCTCACCGTCGAGGCCTTGGAGGACGGGATGATCGCGCACCACAGAGAGTTCGTTCCACCCGATGTGCGGTACCTTGAGATCATAGGCCATAAAGCGCACAACTCCCCCTGGCATGAGCCCAAGGCCCTCCACCCCTGGCGACTCCTCGGAGGCCTCGAACACGACCTGCAGGGCGACGCAGACTCCGAGGAAAGGCTTGCCCGACACAAACGCCTCCCCGCACGCCTCGTCCATCCCGCGATCCCGCAACTTCCTCATGCAGTCTCCAAAAGCCCCTACGCCAGGGAGTACGACCGCGTCTGCGAAAGCTACCCGGTCGGGATCTTGCGTAAGCTCCACACCAGCACCAACTCGCTCCAGCGCCCGCGTGACGGAGAGCGTGTTCCCCGCGTCGTAATCGACGATCGCTACGCTCAAGCTAGTCAGCATTTCAGCTAGTCAGCACGCTACGGCTGACGCCTCCGCTTGTCAGCACGGCGGCTGCGCCGCCTTGTCAGCATTTCAGCTTCCGCGTGCGCAAGCCCTTGCTGACTGGCTGACAAGCCGCCGACCGAAGGGAGGCGGTGTGCTGAAGTGCTGACCAGCGAAGCCCGAAGGGCGTAGCGTGCTGACCTGCTCAATCGATTACCCCCTTCGTAGAGGCGCTGCCACTACTTCTCGGGGAGACGGCGACCCGTAGCGCGACGGCCAGGGCCTTGACGCCGGACTCGACCTTGTGGTGGGCGTTCTCTCCGTAGTGGCAGTTGAGGTGGAGTGTGAAGCGGCCATACTGGGTGAAGGCGCGCAGAAACTCCGGGAAAAGCTCCACGTCGAAAACCCCGATCTTCTCCGGCATCGAACCGAGGTTGCAGGTGAGATGGCTACGTCCACCGAGGTCCACCACGACCGTGCTGAGAGCCTCTATGAGAGGCGCGCTCGCGTCGGCGAAACGGACTATGCCCGAGCGATCTCCCAGAGCTTCATCGAAGGCACGTCCCAATACCAACCCCGCGTCCTCGACGGTATGGTGATCGTCAACCCAGGTGTCGCCCTCGGCCTCGACCGCCAGGTTCATCCCGGAGTGATGGGCGAGGAGGTGCAGGATGTGGTCGAAGAACCCGACGCCAGTGGAGACGTCTGCTTTGCCATCTCCGTCGAGATCCAGGCTCACCCTCACGAATGTCTCGCCCGTCTTCCGCTCCGCTTTGCCAATACGCGCCATTTCCCCCTCCATCATGTTCTTCGCCGCACCCCAACGCTCTCGGCGTGGTTCTCGAAGCCTTCGAGGCGCGCCAGGCGTTCGACGTGGGGGCCGATCTCTTCTAGCGCCGCGGCGCTGAAGTGGATGTAGTTGGTGCGGGCAATGTAGTCGTGAGTACCGAGAGCCGAGGCCCACGCCGCGGCTCCGCCGGTCGGCAGGGCGTGAGATGGGCCCGCGGCGTAGTCGCCCAGCGCGACCGGACTCATGTCGCCGACGGCGACCATGCCGACTTCGCGCAGATCGTTGAGGACGGCCTCGTGGTCCTCGGAGAT
>JACCSM010000259.1 GCA_013698525.1 Rubrobacteraceae bacterium | reverse complement strand
GCCGCTCCACTCGGAGGCCAGATGACCTTCGAGCCCCTCGGACGCTCGCTCTCGGACTTTACCGTCGAGCTCGACGTGTACTCGGGGCCGTACGAGTGGCTGCTCGCCCTGATACTCAAGGACGAATTGGAGATCTTCGAGGTCCCATTGCGCGAGCTGGTCGAGTCTTACCTGCTCGTCCGCCGGCCCGGCGCGGCGAATGGCCTGGAGCGCGATACGGATTTCGCCGGTTCCGCCGCAGCCCTCATCCTCCTGAAGAGCCGCACGCTCTCACCGGCGATCGACGCAGATACTGAAGGCATCGAGGACGAGCCTCTCTCGGCGGAAGAGCTCGCCGAGAGGCTGACGGAATATTTAAAGATCCGGCGCGTAGCCGAGCACCTCAAAGACCGCCTCGCCCTGAACGCAGGCCATTACGTTTCGGCCCACACCATAGCTCCGAGACAGGGAAGCCTACGTATAAGTCCCGACCGCGTGTCCCTGGCCGCGCGGCAGGCATTCTCTCGTCTCATCGAGCCGCCGGTGAGGCACCTCGGCCCGATCACGGTAACCCTCCAGCAACTCGCGGGGATCATCCGCACGGCCATCGCCGGCGGACCCATCTCCTACGAGAGCCTCACGAGCGATATGGACCGCATGAACAGAGCAGTCGCATTCGCCGCCGCGCTCTCGCTCGCCCAGGAGGGTAGCCTCACGCTCACCCAGGCCGAACCCCTGGGACCGCTTACCCTGGAGCCATCTAGGTGAGAGACCAGGACCAGAGGCCCAGGCCGGCGCACCTCGTCGAGGCGGTCCTCCTGGTGAGTGCAAGACTTATCGGTTCTTCTGACCTCCGGTCGGCGACGGGCCTCTCTGATCAGGAGCTGGAGAGTGCTCTGGCGGGCCTGCGGGAGCGCTACGCCCCCGAGACTTCGGGCATCGTGCTGCGAGAGGTCGCCGGCGGCCACCTGCTCTCGACGAATCCAGCCTGCTCTGCCGCCGTCGAGCGCTTTCGGCGGGAGGCTCGTCCCGCTCCGCTCTCTGGCGCTGCCCACGAGGTTTTGGCCTGCGCGCTGTACCTCGGACCGCTCACGCGCGGAGCCGTCTCCCGCGTGCGCGGCGTGAACTCGGAGGCGGTCATACGGAGCCTGATCGAACGCAACCTACTCGTCGAAGTCGGCGCTGATCACGACGCCCCCGGCTCACCTGCGCTCCTCGGGGTGACCGACGAATTTCTGGCGGCCACCGGCGCCTCATCCCGGAAGGACTTCCCCCCGGTAAATTCGCTCGTGACCCAGGAAGAGCTCGACCGCGTTCACGAACGCCTGGCGTCGTCGGGGACAGATCCTCCGGACGCCGGCAGCGAGCCTTCCTAGTGCGCCTGCAGGCGTTCCTCGCCAGGGCTGGCGCGGCCCCCTCGCGCCGCAAAGCCGAGACTCCGATACTTGACGGCCGCGTAACGGTCAATGGCGAGACAGCGACCCTTGGCGCCACAGTAACGTCCGGGGATGAGATCGAACTCGACGGCCGCCCCGTCCTTCTCCCCGAGACCAGGGTCTACCTCGCCCTGAACAAACTTCCGGGATACCTGACCACCATGAACGACGAGCGTGGCCGCAGAACTGTTGCCGACCTCATGCCCGACGTGCCAGGACTCGTACCGGCGGGCCGTCTCGACGCGTCCACGACGGGCATGCTCATCCTCACAAACGACGGCGGGCTCATCCACCGCATCACCCACCCTTCTTCGGAGATCGAGAAACTGTACCGCCTTACCCTCGAAAACCCCGTCCCCGACGCCGCCCTCGCGGCGCTGGCAACGGGCCCTAACCTCGAAGACGGCAGGATGCACGCCCCCAAACTGGCCAACCTGAGCCGTACCAGGGACACAACGACCCTCGACCTGACGATCCACGAGGGCCGTAACCGCATAATACGTAGAGCCTGTGTGGCTGTAGGGCTGTGTTTGATCTCCTTGCACAGGACGCGTGTCGGTCCGGTGACGCTGGGCGACCTCCCCGAGGGCGAGTACCGTGCCCTCACGCCTTCTGAGCTCGGGGCACTGCGGTGAAACACGTCACGGGCGTACCGGGTGTGGATTTCACCGTCGAAGACGTACGCCCGACGTTCCCCGAGGAACTCGAAGTAACGCCGTTGGAAAGGCCTCCGGACGCGGCGATACGAGTACCTGGTTCCAAGTCCGTCACCAACCGCGCGCTCATCGTCGCGGCCCTCGCGGACGGGCATACAAGGATCAGGAACCCCCTCTTCGCAGACGACTCATACTGGCTCATGGACGCCCTCGTCAAGCTCGGCATCGACGTCAGCGTCGACAGCGAGCGGGCAGAGATCAACGTAAACGGGCAGTGCGGTGTGATCGACGCATCCGGTGTCGACCTCTTCGTCGGCAACGCTGGCACGGTGGCCCGTTTCTTGCCGCCCGCGCTCGCCCTCGGCAGGGGACCCTACACCGTGGACGGGGTCCCCAGGATGCGCGAGCGCCCGGTCGCAGATCTCGTAGATGCAATGAAGCAGCTCGGTGCCGCGGTCGAGTACGCCGGCGATCACGGAAGGTTCCCCCTGACCGTAATGGGCGGCGGCATCCCCGGCGGAGAGGCGCGCGTGTCGGGGAGCAAGAGCAGCCAGTTCATAAGCGGCCTGTTGATGGCCGCACCCTACGCCGCGCGTCAAGTCACGCTGTTGGCCGAAGGCCGAAAAGAGTGGCCCTACGTAGGTATCACAGTGAACATGATGCGGTCCTTTGGCGTGTCCGTAGTCCAGGCGCGTGGGCGCCTCGCGGTCGCTCCAGCCCTATACACGGCGCGCGATTACGAAGTCGAGCCTGACGCTTCGGGGGCTTCCTACTTTATGGCGGCGGCTGCCGTAACAGGAGGGCGCGTGAGGATACCCGGTCTGGACTCGACCTCGCCGCAGGGCGACCTGCGCTTCGCAGGGGTGCTGAGCGACATGGGCTGCAGGGTCGAGATATCCCCTGGCTGTGTCGAGGTAGAAGGACCCGACCGGCTGCAGGGCGTCGAAGTCGACATGAACGCGTTCTCTGACACCATGATCACACTCTCAGCCATCGCACCCTTCGCCACAGGCCCTACCACCATCAAAAACATAGCCCATACCCGCCTGCAGGAGACCGATCGGCTCTCCGCCGTCGCAACCGAACTCGGGCGCCTCGGCATCGAAACACGAACCACTCCATCTTCCATACACATAATACCTGGTACGATAAGGCCTGGGGTCGTAAGGACGTATGGCGACCACAGGATGGCGATGGCGTTCGCGGTAACGGGGCTCGCTACGCCGGGCGTCGGGATCAGGGACCCTGGGTGCGTGACCAAGACCTTTCCGGGTTACTTCGGGCTGTTGGAATCCCTGCGGTGAAGCGCTGGGGCTTTCGGCTATACTTCCGGGGTCCATGGGAGGCATTCTCGTAGCCATAGACGGACCCGCGGGGAGCGGGAAGAGCTCGGTCGCGCGGGCGGTTGCCGCGCGCCTGGGGGTCGTCAACCTCAACACGGGCGCCGCCTACAGGGCCGCCGCGCTCCTGGCTCTGCGCGAGAACGTCGACCTCGCCGACGGGGAGGGGCTTGCGGCCCTCGCGCGCCGGGTCGAGCTCGATCCGGAGGGTGCTAGCATCGACGGGGCGAGGGTGGGGGAGCCCGAACTCCGCTCCCCCGATGTCTCTGCGGCGGCATCGAAGGTCTCGGCCCACGTGTCCCTCAGAGAAGTACTGCTCCCCGTGCAGCGGGCAGCGGCAGAGAAGGCGAGGGCCCAGGGTGGGGGTGTCGTCGAGGGAAGGGACATCGGGACTGTCGTCCTGCCTGACGCTGAGTTGAAGGTTTACCTATCCGCCGCCCCGGAGGAGCGGGCGCGCAGGCGGGCGTACCAGACGGGCAGGGAGGGGGAATTGGATCGCATCAGGGCCGCCATAGCCAGGCGCGACCGCCAGGACTCGGAGCGGGAGATCTCACCGCTCAAGCCCGCCGCGGACGCCCTCGTCCTCGATACGACGTCGCTGAGCCTCGAAGAAGTCATCTCCAGGGTCCTCGACCTCGCCATTGACCTGCGAGGGCAAACGTGAGTGGGGCCGTGCTCTTCGAGGGGAAAAGTACACCGCGTGAGATGTCCACGAGGTACCGCCTGTTCCGGCGGGGGATGGCCCTGCTCTGCCAGCTCCTGTTCGGGTACACCCTGCACGGCGGGGACAGGGTACCTTCGGAAGGACCCCTGGTAGTGGCTTCCAACCACAGCCAGTATGCCGACCCTGTCCTTGTCTGCGTGGCCGGCCCCAGGCGCTTGCAATGGATGGCGAAAAAGCAGCTCTTCGGCTTCCCGTTCAGGAAGTTCTTCCAGTTTATCGGATCCTTCCCCGTCGACCGCGAGGGCGGGGGAAGGGGCGCGATCCGCGCTGCCCTGGTTTTCCTGGCCGAAGGTTGGGCGTTGGGGATCTTCCCGGAAGGCACCCACAGGGGCGCCGGAGGCTCAAGGGAAGCGAAGAGCGGGGTCGTCATACTCGCGGTCCGCAGTGGATCTCCCGTACTGCCGGTTCACGTGGGAAGACTGCCGGGAGCCCTCTCTCGCCTGCGCGGTCAACGGCTCCGAATCTTCGTGGGCGAACCGATTCACATTGACCCCGCGCTCCGCGGTGGTTCGGCCTACCGCGAGGCGGCCGATGAGATCATGCGCACCATCTACGCCCTGCCAGAACGACACGTGAAAGAGCGGGAGCCGTCTTGAACCGGCTCCCTGTAGTCGCCGTGGTCGGAGCACCCAACGTGGGAAAGAGCTCGCTGGTGAACAGGATCATGCGTCGCCGCGGCGCCGTCGTCTCGGAGAGACCGGGTACCACACGCGACAGGGGGTACAACCGGGCGGAGTGGGCTGGCAGGGAGTTCACGCTGGTCGATACCGGCGGCATGGAGCCGCGCGCGAAGGTAGGCCCCGGGGCCCTCGTGACGTTGCAGGCGAGGGTGGCGGTCGAGGAGGCCGACGTGGTTGTGCACCTCACGGACGCAAGGCTCGGGCCGACCGAGGCCGACGCCGTTATCGCCGGCGAGATCAGGCGGGCGCAGACCAGGGCCGTGCTCGCCGTCAACAAGCTGGATAACCCCGCCGACGATACCGAACGCCACAGCTTCTACTCCCTCGGCGAGGGCGAGCCGCATGCGATCTCGGCGTTGCACGGCCTGGGCATCGGTGACCTCCTCGACGTCGTCGTCTCCCTGTTGCCCCAGTCCGACCCGGAGAGTGAGGAGGAGCCACCAAAGCTCGCCATCGTCGGCAGGCCGAACGTCGGAAAGAGTACGCTCCTCAATCGTCTGCTCGGCACTGACCGCGCCGTCGTCTCGGAGAACGCTGGCACGACGACCGACGCCGTCGCGGCCGAAATTACACTTGAAGTAGAGGGAGAGACCGGACGCTACCTCCTGCTCGACACCGCGGGGGTAAGCAAGGGCGCCAGGCGGGCCAGCGGCGTGCCTTACTACTCATCCTTGCGGACCTCCGAGGCGATAAGGATCTCCGACGTCTCGCTGCTGTTGGTCGACGCCACAGACGGCATCGTGGCGGGGGACCTCAGGATCGCCCGTGAGATAGAGGAGGCAGGCTCTTCGTGCGGGATCGTAGTCAACAAGCGAGATCTCGCACCCCCAGAACGGCTGCGGGAGATAGAGGGGCTCGTCTCGGCCCGCCTCACCGACCTCAAGCCTCATGCCGCGCACGTCTCCGCGCTCACGGGCGCAGGGGTTGAGGAGGTATTGCCTTTGGCGGCAAGAGTGGGGTTGGCATACCGGCTGCGGGTGCCGACGCACGAGGTAGCAGAGTTCGTCAGTGATGTGGTAGAACGCAGCGCGCCGCCTAAAGGAGTCAAGATCCGCTACGCTACCCAGACGGGCACGGCGCCACCGAGGTTCACGCTCTTCGCCAACAGGCCGAAGGATCTGCCTGAGAGCTACCTGCGCTATTTGGAGAACTCTCTGCGGAAAAGGTACGGTCTCTGGGGCGTCAGCGTCAGGATAAGGGTCAAGAGCAGCCGGTAGGCAGTTCGAGAAGAGGGTGAACCTCTTCTCGAACGCTTGTCAGCAC
>JACCSM010000239.1 GCA_013698525.1 Rubrobacteraceae bacterium | reverse complement strand
CTTGAGAGATAGAGTAGACAGAAGGAGGACTAGATGAAGAGAGCAATTTTTCTGGCTATGGCCGCTCTCCTGGCCATGCTGATCCTGGTGCCGATGGCTATGGCTCAGGACACCACCATGATGATGGGGACTACGATGATGGCCGGCGGTGAGGCTGGTGGTATTCCGGAAAGCGGTGGTCCTGCCATCCTCCTGCCGGCGGCCGCGCTGCTTCTCGGGTCGGGCATCCTGACCTACGCGATACTGCGGCGCAGGTAGTAACAAACTAGAGTGTCAGGGGCCGGCCCGTTCGCGGGCCGGCCCCTCTGGAGCCGGGGGAGAGCCTGCACTTTCCTGGCTCTCCTCTTTGTGGTCGTCGGTTCCCCGGCGGCCTTTTTGTAATGAATGAGTCTTGCCGGAAGAGGGCATGGACTCGTTCCTCAGCAAGGTGGAGTTCATGACGGTCGTGCATCGGGGCTAATGACGAGAGGATGATCAGGAGAGAGTCGTGATCCGACGCAATCCCGGCACGATAGTGGTTGCAGCCGTCTCGGTAGCGCTATTTCTTCTAGCTCTTATCCTCGCCCGAGCACAGGGCAAGCTGCCCGTACTGGCTCTCGATCTCACCGAACACCTTTTCGGGATCGTACTTGCGGTCTTCGTCTTCGAGCGGATGCTCGCCTGGCGAGATGAGCGCCAGTGGCTCGCGGCAAAGGACTGGCTACACTTGATCTTGCTCGAGACGATCGATGATCTCCTGAAAGAACTGCTCCCTGCTACGGTTCCTCGAGGAGAGGTAGAGATCGACGAGAGGATCGCCGTATATGAGGTAACCGGAGAGCGGATTCATGTAGGCGAGAGCGTTCGCTACAGTCCGCTACGGCTCTTGGTCAGTCCGGGTGAGAAGGATTTGCAGTCCCACATCTTCTGGTACGCCACGGACCTGGGACCGCCGCGATACGTGGACCTGGCCAAGGAGGCTCTGTCCGACGCCCGGGGAAAGATCAGGGAAACGTTCGGGTCTTCGGCCCGGTTGATGGATGCTGACATCACGACCATGTTGATAAGCTTCGAACAAGCGGCTATGGCTGCCATAAGGCACCTGGACTCGGCCGCGAATATGCGAAACGCAAAGCCGGAAGATGCCTCGCATCGCGAAGGCGAGACATCGACAACGCAGAGCACGAGAGAAGCCGATCATGAACTGGCCTTCGTCAGCAGCATTATTGTAGAGTCTGTCGTTGATTCGGCGATGAAGCCGAAGGCGTGGCTCGAGGATCGGAGGCACACCCGGGAGGGTCGATCACCCTTCCGGCGCCTCCAGGCGAGCAGTCGAGCCGGAAGGGGTCCGAAGAAGCGTACCTGAGGCCTATCCGATTCTTTCCACCGTTACCAAGGGAGGGGGTTGCGGTGTAAAGAAGGCACTATACTCCAGTGAGCGCCATTGTAGCGCAAGAAGCAGGGTACGCTAGGCTGGAGTAATGGCTGGGCCAAGTAAGCAACCGGATAGGATCCTGGGCGGTGGGGCCATCGGGGTCGTGGTGCTACTTAGCATCGTGTCGCACGACAGCATGGGACTGGTAGAGGGGCTCAAATGGCTGCTCGGTGGGCTCCTTCTGATGGGGGTCGTCGTCGCCGTTGCGTTGGTGCCCTGGTACCTGTGGAACAGGCCTTCGACCCCGACCGCCGAGGAGCTCTCGCTACGCTTCGAGGCAGTCCGCTCCATGAGCGGAGCCCAGTTCGAGGTCTTCGTGGCCGACCTCTTCAGGGCGATGGGACATAGAGCGGTAGTGCTCGGGGGAGTAGGGGATCAGGGCGTCGACGTTATCGTGAACCGTCGTGGCGAGCGTGTCGCCGTACAGTGCAAGAACCACAAAGGGCCAGTGGGCAACAGGCCCGTGCAGGAAGTCTTTGCCGGAGCGCAGCATCATCGGTGCGTGGAGGCCTGGGTCGTGGCCCCTGCCGGCTACACAAGTGGAGCTATCGCGCTGGCGAGGAGTACGGATGTCTCGCTCTTCGATGCCCACTCCGTACGCAAGTGGATCAGGAAAGTGGGCTGTCTCGAGAAGGAGCTCGCGGGCGACACAGAGTCGGAGATCAGAGACTCTCCCCCCGAAAGGACGCCTATCACAAAAGAGATAACAGAGGCCAGAAAGAGGGCTCTCTGGCATCCACATCCCGACGACCCACCAGGGGGTTAGATTAGTCAGAACCTCTCCATTTGTCCCTCGGGGGTATATCTCCAGCGACGCAAGTACTCACTGGGTTCTGCTGCCGGATAGGGGCCACGCCCGAAATCGTCGATGCCGATGATGCCCTCCCCTGGGTGGGTATTGAACTCGGCGTACGCAAGCGCCTTATCCGCCAGTCGAACGCTGGCATAGTCCCAGGCGTACTGCGGTTCCTCAAGCGAACGTCTGCCAGCGACGATCCTGGCCCCCAGAGGAGTCCGGCAGACGGCCGCCTCGCAGCCCATGTGAAGCTTCCTGTTGTTCACGTAGCCGCGCTCGTCGACGTCCTCCAGGGTGAACAGAGCAGGGTCGCCGCTGGCTTCGGGCGGATGCTCCAGCGACTCTACTGGCGAGCGTTCTGGAAGGTACTCGACCTGAGGGCATGGGTCGGCGGGCGCCCGGGAGGCTTCCGAGACCATCACCCACATCAGCCACAGGCCGATGGCTATCACCAAGCTCTCCAGAGCGAGCATGAACCACGCGAGCCAGATCATCTCGTGTTGCCCACCGCTGTCATCGATAGTCCGCCTTGCGTACTCTTATCCACCTTCGGATTCTATCCACTCGTCGCCCGGTTCACCGCGTTGCCGTAGCGAGAAGTACAATACTCTGGTGGCGATGAAAAGTACTATCGAGCACACGAGCCGCGGCGCATTAGTTGATCGGACGACCCAGCGATGGGTGCAGGTGACCGGGCGGCGAGTCGCCCTGGACGAATGTCCCTGGCTCGAAGGGCCGGCCGGCGACGTCGATGTGATCGGAGGCGACTTCTTCGCGCGCTTCGCAGATCGTGAAGGTTTGATGATGCTTACAATTGGTCCGCCGCGAGGTCTGGTCGAGAACTTCACAGCTCTCGCTGGCCCGTACTGCGATCCTACTCAAGTAGATGCGCAGGTTGCAGAGTTCTACGAGCAGACCTCCGAGTACGAGTTCGACGTCTGGTCGGAATGGCGTGGAGGATTCCGGTCGCTTGGCAACGCGTTGGCTGCGATCTTTAGTCGCAGATTGCAGCAACTAAACGTGCCATTGTCACCTCTGGACACGAGTCAAGGCATCTCGACGGCCGTCATTCAACTCGTCGACCCCGCGGGCGCCGTACAGCAGACCGCTTG